>QWPF01000080.1 GCA_003671255.1 Planctomycetota bacterium
GCAAAGGGCCGTAAAGATTTAGGGACAAACCAGCTTTTATGATCCTGATGCTTTTCATCTTTAGCTGTTTTTCTGCCTTGCACATACTCTTTTAATATCCGCCTATGTTCCAACAATAGTCCTTCGCGTAATCCAAATTCCGTAACACAACCATCCATCATAGCAAGGGCTACTTCCGGATCACCCGATGCATTAGCAATTTCAGCTAGCTGCATTAGTAAAAGTGAATCTGCGGGAAACCATAATGCCAGAAGTTGTACCGAAGCAATTGCATCTTTAGGGATGGTTTTTAATTGTGCGGGGTCAATACCGCCAGGGATGTATTTCCCTTCTAGCGATTGGAATTGAAGATTGAACAAGTTGTCAGTTTTTTGTCCTGCTTTTTGTTTTTTCAATTGCTTGATCCAGAAGAGTTGCAACTTTTCTGCATCAACATATTTCCCCGGTGCGAGAGCTATCGCTTGTTCCGAAACTTGGATGGCGCGGTCGAATTCTCCAAGAGTTTGCCAAGCACTTGATAGGTTGGCAAGAATGCGAAAGTTTAGAGGATATTCGCGGTCTGCTTTTCGCAGGGTTTCCAAGGCGAGGGGTGCTTGATTTAAACGGATCAAAAGGGCGCCCTGATCTGCGAATTCTTCGGGCAGGAGTTTTCTTTCTTTGGAAAGTTTATCTAGGCGGGATAAATCCTGAAGGTATTTCTTTCGAAACTCAGATGAGATTTGCTTAAGTTTTGGTTCAACAGCTAATTGCCTGAGTTGCCTTTGATCCATCAATAGGCCCCGCCATTGCGAAGGCAGTTCGTTATACGATTCTTGGGAATAATAGACGCCAGCTATAAGTGCGCCTTGAGATAATAAAAGGCTGGCTAGCAGCCCCAAGGCCTTTAAGATCCAAAACTTTGGCGGGCAAACTTGCACAAAGAGTCTCCTGCGATTCGATGGAATTATATTTCATGCTACTCATGATTCGATTACCTTAATTGTAATCTAATATCATGCCTTTTTCGAGTATAACAGGTTGGGGTTCTGGAAAAATGAATGTACTTTTAATTTTAATAGCTGGGTTGATGCTTGCAGGAGCGGAGACTACTTTAAAATCCGCTGATTTCAAACCTTCAAAAAACGACCAAATGATCGAGGTATTCGAGGCTGCCAAGGTAGAACTTAAGTCTGGAAGCATCTTGAAAATAGAACTGCCTTTAAGTTTGGGAACTGGCTATCAATGGGAATTATTGGGCCCTAATCATGGCCCGTTGAGTTTTCAACAAACGAAAACCTTACCTCCTGCACAGCCCAGACCAGGGGCTGGAACGGTTCAACAATTTGAATTTAAGGCTAAAGCCCAACCATCAGGTTCCTCTTCCCAGGTAGTGTTGGTTTTCAATTTGCGTAGATCGTTTGAAGGGGTAGGTAATAAATTTTATCAGGTTCGCGTTGTTGTAGGTGAACCTTAAACTCTTGAAATAATATTGGTTCTTTACTCGGAGATAACATGGCTGATGTGATTTTTGGTGAACTTGAACAGTTGGTAAAAACCCAAGGTGTAAAAAAAGCGATTGATCATCTTGCAGAGCAAATGATTGCCCGCAAGGATTACAATAAACTCTTTTACACTTTATTGGTGAAAAGCAGACTTGAGCTTGGATTGAATGTTGTTCCTACTGCGCCTTCCAATGATATTCCGGTTGATAAACAGGAAAAGTTTGAAGATAACATCAGGCTTTCGGCCAGAAATGTGGCAGAGCTTTTCCTTAAGGAAAACAATCTCGAGCAAGCGTGGAATTTTTATCGAATGATAGGCGAGACGGAACCCATCAAAGCTGCGATTGATGCGATGGAACCCAAACCTGAAGATGAAATGGAAGTGCCGATCAGACTTGCGTTTTATGAAGGTTTGAACATGCCCCTGGGTTTTGATTGGATTCTCGAACGCTATGGTCTTTGCAATGCCATCACCACTTTGACGAGTCAGGATTTTTCGCAAATGCCCGCGGTAAGGGAATATTGTCTGCAAAAACTTATTCGAGCTTTGTATGATGAATTAGCAATCAGGCTGAGAAATGAAATTGAAAAGCATGATGGGAATAAGTCTGGTGTTGAAAAAATTCCAGTTGGAGAAGCAGGGGAAATTAAAAAGCTGATTGCAAACCGCCCTTGGTTGTTTGAAGAAGATAACTACCATATTGATCTTTCGCATTTGAGTTCTGCGGTGCAGATGAGTATTCATTTACCTGGGTGCAAAGAGTTGGAGATGGCGTTAGAGTTATGTGCTTATGGGAAAAACCTCTCTGTAAGATTCTTGGGTAAAAGCGAACCGCCTTTTGAAAATCTTTATGAGTCTTATGGGAAGTACTTGGAAATTAACGCAGGGCGCGATGTAGAGAAAAACTTGGATTATTTCAGAAATATTGCGAAGGAAAACGAACCGGATGGTAGTAGTTATCCTGCAGAAGTTCTTTTGCAGCTGCTGGAAAAGTTGGGAAAATCGGAAGAGGCCTTGCAGCTTGCAGGAAAAACCTTGAATGCTTCGGGGCTTTATGGAATGTGCAGTAAAGCAGGGAATTTCAAGCCTATGCAGCACGCTGCTCAGGCCCAGGACGACCCTGTGCATTTCCTTGCTGCCCTTATTGAGGTGGAAAAAGCAGGTAAAGCTTAACGATTAGGTTGCTCGCAAGGGGCAGTATATGACCCTGGTACTTATGAAAAAGCATGAGTTACAGGGTTTTCTATCTTGAAAAAGTGTCGAATTTGAAGCAAAATGAATATTGAGTTCGCTTATTCACCTGCCCTATTTTGCTTATTACTATGAAAAATCATCCGCTAATAATGTTGGGTCGCTTTGGAGTATTAACTCTGAGCCTTGTTATTTTCGCTTTTCAAAATGTGAAGGCAGAAGATGCACGGGATTTGGAGTTCTTCGAAAAGAAGATTCGCCCTGCGTTGGTTGAGAATTGCATCAAGTGCCATAGCTCCGCCGATAAAAAATCTAAAGGTGGATTGGCCCTAGATACCAAGGAGGGCGTTGCGCGTGGTGGGGAAACCGGGCCTGCGGTTGTTCCTGGAAAACCTGAATTAAGCTTGTTGGTAAAAGCAATTCTATACGATGGCGATTTGAAGATGCCCCCGAAAGGGAAATTATCTGCAGAGTTAATTGCAGATTTGACCCAGTGGGTGAAAATGGGTGCGCCAGATCCTAGAACCAAAATCAATGCTGACATTGCAAAGAATGAGAAGAAGCCCTTGAAGGGGGAAAACTGGTGGTCGTTTGCTCCCATTGCTAATGTTAAAGTTCCTGCGGTGACAAATAATCTTGGCCGCAACGAAATTGATAATTTCATTCTTTCTCGTTTAGAGAAAGATCACCTGACCCCTTCACCCGAAGCTTCGAAAGCAATTTTGGTTCGAAGATTGTATTTTGATCTGATTGGTTTGCCTCCCACCCCTGAGCAAGTTAAGGCTTTTCTTTCTGATAGCAGCGTGGATGCCTATGAAAAGTTAGTGGATAATCTTCTTAAGTCGCAGCACTTTGGTGAAAAATGGGGCAGGCATTGGCTTGATATCGCAAGGTTTTCTGAATCGAGTGGCGGTGGGCGTACAGCATTATTCCCAGATTCTTGGCGTTATCGTGATTATGTCATCCAAGCTTTTAACAACGATAAATCTTTCAATCGATTTTTACTTGAGCAAATAGCAGGGGATCTTCTTCCTACCAAGGATAATCGTGAAAGCGCAGACAACATCATTGCGACATCTTTCCTTGCATTGGGCCCCACAAACTTCGAAAGACAAGATAAAAAAATTCTTGAGATGGATGTTATTGATGAACAACTTGACACCCTCGGAAAAGCTATTTTGGGTATGACCATTGGTTGTGCACGGTGCCATGATCATAAGTTCGATCCCATTCCAACCCATGATTATTACGCCTTAGCGGGTATTTTCAAAAGTACCAAGACTTTGATTCACGATAATGTTTCGAGATGGATTGATCGCAAGCTTCCTGTGGATGCTGAAACTGAGAAAAAAAGCAGTGAGCATGATGCCAAGGTTGCACTTCTAGATAATAAAATCAAGGAACTCAAGAAGAAGACTACCACCAAGGCGGATGCAGTAAAAAAGATCATCGACCCGAAAGATCTTGATGGCATCGTGATTGATGATACCAAGGCCAAGAAAGTAGGCGCATGGACTGTTTCCAAGTTCAGTAATTCTTTCATTGGTACGGGTTACTTGCACGATGAAAACAAAAACAAAGGCGAACTAACTCTAAGTTTCACTCCAGAATTCACCAAGGCGGGCAAGTACGAAGTGTTGCTTGCTTATCAAGCGGGGACTACAAGGGCCAATGATGTGCCTGTTACTATTTTCCACGGAGATGGCGAAACGGTAGTGCATGTTGACATGCAGAAGAATCCGCCAATTGATGGAAGATTCGTTAGTCTTGGGCAGTTCAGATTTGAAAACTCGGGGCAAAACTTTGTTCTGATTTCCAACATGGATACCAAGGGGCATGTAACTGTTGATGCGTTGCAATTTCTGCCTGTGGGGGAAACTGAAAAAGTCGTAAAAACTCCTGCGAAGGGCGAAACAGTCGATGCAAAAGAACTCAAGAAAATGGAAGTTGAGTTAAAGGAATTGAAGGCGAAAGGGCCTGTCAGGCCGGTTGCGATGTCTGTTGAAGATGAGAAAAAACCAGCAGGCATTAACATTTGTATTCGGGGAAATGTGCATACCCCCGGACCCTTGGTTCCTCGCGGATTTCTTTCTGCGGTAAAAGTTAACAACACAATTAAAATTCCTGATAATGCAAGTGGTCGCAAAGAATTTGGCCTATGGCTTGGCGATGATTCGAACCCTTTGACTGCCCGGGTTTATGCAAACAGGGTTTGGAGTTGGTTGCTTGGTTCGGGCTTGGTTCGCACTACCGATAACTTTGGTACTACTGGTGAAGCGCCTTCCCACCCCGAACTTCTTGACTTTCTCGCATCAGGATTCATCAAAGATAATTGGTCGACGAAAAAATTAGTTCGAAAGATCGTTACTTCGCAAACCTACAGACAATCTTCTGAAGAAAGCACCTTGGCCCAGCAGAAAGATCCCGAGAATAAAACCTTTAGCCATATGAATCGCAAAAGGTTGGAAGTTGAATCCATCCGCGATGCTATTTTGATGGTGTCAGGCAAGTTGGATTTTGCGATGGGTGGTTCGACGATAACCCCCGGCACCAGTAGTGAATACGGGTATAAGTTTACGGATTACAGGCGCAGTGTTTACACGCCGATTTTCCGAAACAATCTGCCCGAGATTTTTGAAGTCTTTGACTTTCCTGATCCTAACTTGGTGGTTGGAAAGCGCAATGTAAGTACCATTGCACCTCAAGCCTTGTATTTGATGAACAATTCTTTCATCATCGCAAAATCGGGTGAAGCTGCGTTGCATTTACTTAAAGAGAATACTCTTTCTGAATCGCAAAAAATTGAGAGCGTTTATTTTCAAGTGCTGGGAAGATCCCCCACTCCCGCAGAAAATGCCAAGGTGATGTCGTTTTTACAGGAAAAATCCGAAAAAGAGAAAGCTCAGGCATGGCCTTTAGTCTTTCAAGCCATGTTTAGCACTCTGGATTTTCGATATTTACATTAAGATTGGTCATGCTATTACAGGGCAGACTTTACAGTATTAAGGAACTTGAACATGTTCAATCGAAGAAAATTTCTGGAAACCACCTCTTGTGGCTTTGGAAACCTTGCCCTGTTGGGACTTGCGGGTACACAAGCTAAGGCTGCTACTCAAGGGAGTATGGATCCATTAGCCCCCAAGCAGCCTCATCATACCCCTAAGGCAAAGCGTATTATCTTCCTGTTTATGCAAGGGGGGCCTAGTCAGGTTGATTCGTTCGATTACAAACCCTTGCTTGAAAAACGCGATGGGGATATGGAAGAATTCCGCGATGCACGGGTGCTTGCCAAAACAGGAACTGTCATCAAGCATCGGGTGATGAAATCATTGTGGAAGTTTAACAAGTATGGTGAAACGGGCCGCCATGTCTCAGATCTTTTTCCAAATGTTGCAACCCATATTGATGATCTTTGCATGTTGCACGGAATGAGAACCGAAGGGGTTGCCCATGGCCCTGCTACTTTATTCATGCATACAGGTTCGATTAATTTGATTCGCCCTTCGATGGGTAGTTGGGTCAATTATGGTTTGGGTAGCGAAAATAAAAACCTTCCTGGCTTTGTGACCTTGTGCCCTTCGATGGGTAATGGTGGCCCTAGGAATTTCAGCAATGCTTTTTTACCAACGGTTTTTCAGGGCACTGCGGTGGGTAGGGCGGGCATCACCGCTAAGGATGCTACCATCAAGAACCTTTATCATCCTTCCATGAAAATAGAGGAGCAAGGAAAGTACCTTGATTTCCTTCGCTCTCTTAATGCAGAGCAGTCGGTTAAAAGTCAGGCGGATAAAGATTACGAAGCCACTCTTAATTCTTTCGAGCTTGGTTGGAGAATGCAAAACTTCGCACCAGAGGTTTTGGATCTTTCCCGCGAAACCAAATCCACTCTCGATGATTATGGTATCGGGAATGCTACGACTGATAACTATGGCAGGCTTTGTTTGATGGCTCGAAGGCTTGCGGAAGCGGATGTCCGATATATTCAAGTTAATTACGGTGATAATACCAACAACCCAGCTTGGGACCAGCATTCCAATCTTCCTAAGCATGCTGATCATGCCAAAGCAGTTGATAAGCCGATTGCTGCTCTTTTGGGCGATCTTAAAAAACGAGGCTTGCTCGAAGATACTCTGGTTTGGTTTGGTGGCGAGTTTGGCAGAACCCCTTATTCCGAACGCAATGGTACAGGCCGTGATCATAATCCCAATGGCTTTACGGTATGGCTAGCAGGCGGCGGGGTGAAGGCTGGATACACGCATGGCAAAACCGATGACTTTGGCTTTAACGCAATTGATGGCTGTGTTCACATGCATGATCTTCATGCAACGATGCTGCATTTACTTGGGTTGGATCATCAGAAACTTACCTTCAAGTTGGATGGTCGTGATTTCCGCTTGACCGATGTGCATGGCAATGTGGTTCACGATATCATCAGCTAGAGATTAGTTTAAAAGAAAAAGGATCGAGCCCAAAGTAGGCGCGATCCTTTTTTATTGGTGGAGAGCAGATTACTCGTTTTCGAGTTCTGCCAAAACTTCTGGAGACATGTGCACATTACAATAAACATTCTGCACATCATCATGATCATCAAGGTTTAGGAGAAGTTTGGTAACTTTCCTGGCGGTCTCCGCATCAACATCGACATTCATTTTAGCGACCATAGTGATTTCAGCAGATTCAGAAACGATATTGTTTTTTCCAAGTGCTTCCTGCACTTTTTGAAAGGCAGCAGGGTCGGAAGTCACGGTGAATCTACCTCTTTCGCTTTGCATATCATCTGCGCCCGCATCAAGCACAATCGACATCAGGCTATCTTCATCAATTCCTTTTGCAAGGATGACAAATACACCTTTGCGGTCGAAGGAGTGGGCAGCGCAACCAGGCGCACCCATGTTGCCTCCGCCTTTTTCAAAAATCTTTCGAATTTCGCCATTGCTGCGGTTGCGATTGTCAGTGAGAAGATCCACCACGATGGCGGTGCCCCCCGAGCCAAAACCTTCATACACCAGTTCTTCAAAGGTGATGCCTTCTGCTTCGCCCGTTCCTCTGCGGATAGCCCTTTCGATATTATCTTTAGGCATACTTATTGCGCGGGCTTTATCGATTGCGTAGCGCAATTTGAGATTTGTTATGGGGTCGCCACCGCCTGCACGGGCAGCAATGATAATTAAGCGACTAAGTTTGCTCCAAACTTTGCCTCGTTTGGCGTCTGCGGCACCTTTATAATGCTTTATGTTTGCCCAATGGGAGTGGCCTGACATTGCCTCGACCTCCTTGCAAGCGCTATTTAAAGCGCAACCTTAAGTAAAACAACAAGATGTTATTCTACTTCTTGGAAGGCTCGAGTTCCAGTAATTGTATCTTTTGTTTTATATCTTTAACCCGCTCTGCATCTCTACGGGTGCGCACAACCTGGTAAAGGTTAATCGCTTTCAGGTACGATTCGAGACTCTTTTGCTTTTCTTTGAGGCTGAAATACACATCGCCTAAATGATCCCAGACCACAGGATCATCAGATCCTTCAGGTAGATTCGAGGCTTTTTCAAGCTCTATCCGAGCTTCCTTGAGTTTTCCCCTACGGAATATGACCCAACCCAAGCTATCGATATAAGCAGCATTCTCGGGTTCAAAGGTCAGCCTGTTGCTGGTATCGCGCAATTTCTGATCGAGGTCGAGAGCCTTGCGAATTAATTTTTCCGCTTCTTCCAAATTATGCGACCTATCCGCCCATTGGTACCCAAGATCGTTGTTTGCAGTGGCATCTGCAGGATCCGCCTCAAGAATTTGTTTCAACAACGCCTCAGATTTCTCATGGTTCTTCATGCCCGAATAAATCGAACTGAGTGTGTAGCGAATATCGCGTACTTCGCTTGGTTGATCGTAATCTCGTAAGAGTGTGAGAGCTTCTTTTTCAGCCTCTTGAAGTTTCCCCATTTGTGCGAGCAAGCTGGCACGGTAGCGCTTCGAAAATAGTTTTTCCCGATCTTGAGATTCGCTGATTGCGAGATCGATTGCAGCGAGTGCTTCGACATCTTTTTCGAGGTGAGTGTAGGCACCCGCCATCTCTACATGAAAAAGAACTCTGCTGGTATTCTTGGCTTTATCGAGCCCGTCTTTGCAAATGGTGATGATTTCTTGGTATTTGTGAGCCATGCGGTAGATGCGAAGCAACCCGGAATAGACTTCGGATTCCGTTGCAGAGTTGGGTGCAGATTCAGTAAGGGAAACGAGCAGGAGTTTTTCGCCCGCTTTTAATTCAGATGCCCTGGAGGCGAGAGTGCCTAATGCGACCTTGGTTTCCAATCCGATTTTCCCACCTTTGACAAGTTGATTATAAGCTTGATCTAATATTTTCCGAAGCATCTCGGGGTCTTTTTTTAGTGCTAGAAGCATTGCTTTGACTTGCATCGCCTGTGAAGGGTCAGGTGGAATACCACCTTTACGAGAAACGGCTTGGATGGAAGATTCAAGCCTTGCTAAAGCGCGGGATGCGCCAGACTCTTTATTTTCGCGGTAGAGATCAAACAAGGCGTTATAGACTTCGGTAGAGGGTGCCTGGGTTGCGATTTCCTCGTAAATAGCCTCTGCACGGGGGACCTGCCCTTTGATTCGTAGTTCGCGTGCGAGGATAAGTTTCAAGGAATTGTTGTGGTTATCCCTACTGGATGCGAGTTCGATTTCCGGAACGATATCTTTATCTTTTCCCATCTTCTTTTGCAGAGAGATTTTTAATTCGTAGGCCTCTGTGCCCAAAGGTTGGGTTTGTAAAAACTCATCAACCCGAAGCAAAGCTTCTTCGTTTTTTCCTTCACTTGCATAAACTTGAGCGAGGTTTAATCCCAGCCTTCCTGATCTTACAATGTCGAGCTTCTGAGCCTTTAAATAATATTCGATGGCTGTTTTGGTATCTTTGCGCTTCAGGGCCAATCTGCCGAGCATCTCGTAATTTTCTGCTTTCAGTTTTCGATACGAATCTTCGGTAAGTTCGAGCACCTCTTCCGCAGAGGGCATCTCAAGAATTTCTGCGACACCTTTGCTTTTCTCTTCGGATTTTTCCCAATTGCTTGCTTGCTCGTAGCGCAGCGAAAGTTCTCTCAGTACTTGAAGGCGAAGTTCAGGTTTATCTTTCGATGCGGGGTTCTTTATAAGCTTTTCAAGAATCTCGGTGACTTCTTCGACTTTTCCGAGTGCTGCAAGTTGCTTGGCATAGAGTGCGAAGGTTTCCAAGCTTGAATCATCACGATCTAAAACATATCTGCACTGAACCAAAGCATCTTCAATTCGATCCAAGGACATGTAAATGGGGATGAGAGCTTTTCTGGGCGAAAGTGCGCCAGGGTCTAATTCCATTGCTTTTTCAAATGAACGCAAAGCATCGAGCAGGCGGTTCTCTTTTTCATAAAGCAACCCAGAGCCATAAAGCTTGATGGCTTCTTCGCGTTTGCTGTCGCTGGTAAGTTTAGGAAGGGGCCCGACTTTCTTGGGCGCATCTTCCAACTGAAGCTGCATTGCAGTTGTCATTAACCATTGCATTAAAAACAGAATATAAGGGGAGTGAATCATCATGCTTTTATTTCCCTTGCTGTTGGATCAACTATTAAGGTTTGATCCGTTGGTTTAGCAATGAGAGATTGTAAACAAAAAGGCGGGAAAAGCGCTAGCGCTCTTCGTCAGATTACAAGTACTTAAGCTTACAACGCTTTTGACTGCAACCTAGCTGCTAGTAAGGTGTTATGAAGAAGCATGGTGATTGTCATGGGGCCAACGCCACCGGGTACGGGGGTAATTGCACCACATAAAGGCAAAACCTGTTCGTAATCAACATCGCCCACGAGTTTGCCATCATCTTTTCTGTTGATACCAACATCGATAACCACAGCACCCGGTTTCACCATATCTGCAGTCACAAAACAAGCCCTTCCAATTGCAGCAACCAAGATATCTGCCTGCCTAGTTATCTCTTTAAGGTTTGCAGTTTTGCTATGGCATATGGTGACCGTTGCATCGATGCCATTTTGCAAAAGAATCAAGCCCATGGGTTTGCCTACGATGGTGCTTCTACCAAGAACTACAACATGTTTGCCTGCAACGGGGATATTGTAGCGCTGCAACATGACAAGAACGCCATGCGGTGTGCAAGGGAGAAGTCGTGGTCTGCCTGAAGTTAGAAGCCCAAGGTTTTCTGGGCCAAAACCATCTACATCTTTAAGGGCAGTTACTGCATCAAGGATGAGATCGGTGTTTAAATGTTTAGGCAGGGGAAGTTGCACCAATATGCCATGAACTTTAGGATCGTGATTAAGTTTTGATATAAGATTAAGAAGATCTTCTTGAGTTGATTTAGCGTCAAGTTTGTAGAGCCAGCTTTCAAAACCAGCTTTCTCGCAGGCCTTCTGCTTGTTTCTTACATAAACCTGACTTGCAGGATTATCGCCAACAAGAACTGCAGCTAAGCCGGGTTTCGTGCCTGTTTCTTTGAGCATAGCAGAGGCATCAAGTGCGAGTTCAGCTTGGATGATAAGGCTAAGTGCTTTGCCATCGATGATTTGGGCAGCCATAATTCTCACCCTAAAAATAAAAGCCATAGGCACGAAGGGTAAACTTCATGCCCATGGTAAAACCATTAAGCGCTTACTTGACCTTTTGGAAATAATCCTGGGAACCCTTGGGGTCGGGCTTCATGGTGGCTTCGCCTGGTTGCCAGTTGGCAGGGCAAACTTCGCCATGCTTTTCTACAAATTGCAAGGCATCAAGAACGCGAATGGCTTCATCAACGCTACGGCCCAAAGGCAGATCGTTGACCAAAAGATGGCGAATAATGCCTTCCTTGTCGATGATGAACAAACCGCGTAAAGCAATTCCTGCATCTTCCAAAAGCACGCCATAAGATCTTGCGATGTTTTTGTTAAGGTCTGCGATAAGGGGATAGCGCACGCCACCAAGGCCGCCTTTGGTGCGTTCTAATTTGTTCCATGCAAGATGTGAGAACTGGCTGTCAACGCTGACGCCCAGAACTTCGGTGTTGCGTTTTTTGAATTCTGCGAGTTTTTCATCGAATGCGATGATTTCGGTAGGGCATACAAAAGTAAAGTCGAGAGGGTAGAAGTAAAGAAGGACATACTTTCCCTTGTAATCGGAAAGCTTGATGTTCTTGAATTCTTCGCCTACAAGGGCGGTGGCTGCGAAATCAGGGGCAGGCATAGTTACTTTTGCGGACATGGATAATCCTCCAGTGATGTTGATTGATAAATGGGGCTTTTAGTTAGCCCTCCGTTATATTACTAGATGTTATAATATGAATTGCACAGGTTTTGTTGGTCGTATTTTCGAAAAGAATGGTGTTAAAGGTAATGACACCTAGATTTTAACCACTAGCATAGAAACATGGAACCTACTCCAACCATTTTGTTTAAGAACCATACAGGCGAAGAGCTTGCAGTTTTGCTTGCGCCTTTTGGGGTTAACCCAAAGCTGGCAGGTAAGCTGCAATCTGCAGTTCTTAGAAATGCCCTTGATGAAGTTCCCAAAGTAATGGAGCAGACTTCTTGGCGGGTGCTGAAAAAAGTTGAAAATGCCACCCGGATTCCCACACTTCAGTTAATCGATAAACAAGTTTCCCCGCGCGATGGGTTTACCAAGTACCTTTTCAAAGGCGAAGGGGATGAGCCTTTTGAAACCGTTCGCATCCCTCTTTTGCATGTGAAGGGGCAGGAAAAATATGTTGTCTGCGTTAGTTCCCAGGTTGGTTGCGCCATGGGTTGTGCTTTTTGCGCCACCGCTAAGATGGGCTTTCGCAGAAACTTGCAGCCTTGGGAAATTGTCGATCAAGTGATTCAAATTCGTAAAGATTCCTCTTATCCAGTAAGGGGCGTAGTTTTCATGGGCATGGGCGAACCCATGTTGAATTACGATAAAGTGATTCAAGCTGCAACGATT
>QWPF01000081.1 GCA_003671255.1 Planctomycetota bacterium
AAGAATGATCTCAACAGGCTTGCCTGCCTTGACCACTAAAGTTTCTTTATCGTAAGCCATGCGTTCTAAAAGTGTACCCAAGCGAATAACCCGCACGCCCAACTCGCCTAGCTCTGCTCTAACTTTGCGTGCTTGATCATCGGGCAGCAACGATGCGAGGGATTCGGTGAACTCGATGGAATCGAGAACGGATTGCTGGGATCGTTCGGTGGCGGGCACCTTGCGAATACTTTCCAAAAGCGCATTGACCAAGGGCGCAGCTTCTTCCTTGACCCAAGCATTACGGGGAATACGCTGCATTGCATTGATCGCAGAGTTGCGATCCGCTCCTTCTTTGACATACTTAGAAAGCGTGTTGAAGGTTTTGGTTTCTTCACCCCGGATGGAAGCAAGGGCCAGCATCGCAGATTTGCGCACCAGCGATGCAGGATCAACACCCGACATTTCGAATGCAACCTTGATTGCAGGAGTTGGATTGTTGACCTTGCTAAAGACTTCTTTTTTATCTTTATCAAGCACCTTAACGGTGAAGTTATTCAATCTGGATCCGAGGGCACCATCAGCACGATTATAAATGATGATGGATTCAATCACTGCTTCAGAGCCGAGATCAAGTTCCCACCAAGGGTTATCTGTACCTTCTGCAGAATGGGTTTGGCCCCCATCGGCAAAAGTAGGGCTTTTATTACCATCGATTGCTTTGGAAGCATCGCCTCCGTTAGAAGTAGATGACTGCGTAGCTTTGCCTTTTCTTGCAAGGTTGATACCATCGCTGATGACTTCAACTTCTGCCAAAGTAAGGGTGCGTTGTTTGCCCGGAAGTTCGATGCGAACAAAACGGCCCATGCCCGCCTTCCCTGCATTGGTAGCAAGGTTGGCGGGAAGAGATGTCAAAAGCGGTTCAACCTTGGAATAAAATAGCGCTTTCAGATTAGGGTCAGGCATAAGAGGAATTGCTGCTAGAAGATCTCTTAAAGAAGGGATCGACTTCGAAGCAAGTGCCCAAGTATTTTCGATAGATTGATCAATGTTGACAAGTGCAACAAACCCAACCTGCCGAAGCAGCGGGGTTTTGGCAGCAGTGGCAAGTTTTTCGAGATCAACTCGAACTGAACCCAACTCGCCTACACTTCTGCCTCCTAGAAGCCTGACCATATCAAACAATACGGAAGAATCGACTTGATCAGATTTTGCATCGACTGCAACAAAAGCATCGAGGAGAATCCTAACTTCAGTCTTGGCATCAAGAGAAGCGAGTGTGCGCAAAGCTTCGCGCCTGACTTCATCCCGAACATTGGGCCTCGACATCAACTCCATGCAGACGGGTTTCGTCTTTTCCATGGTGATGAGTTTTTCGACAGGAAGACTGCGAAGCAAAAAGCGTGAGCCAGCTTCACTCTTGATTTTCACATCCTTACCCTTGGCGAGTGCATCTTTCCAAATAGGATCGAGCATCTTAAGGGTTTCAGTTCTGACATAATCAATGTAAACATCCGAAGGTTTATCCATTGCGATGAAAACAACTTCCATCGCTTCGGGAACATCAAAATAACTAGCAGCACGAATGGCTTCCATGCGCACACGCCCGTGCTCATCACCCGCCATCGTCTTAAATTTTTCCAGCGGATCCGAAATGCGATCGCGCCATTGCAAAAGCACCCGAGTTGCACAAGCTCTTGCATTGGGCTCGGTTGAAGTGAGCATTCTTTGCAACAAGGCTTCATTCACAATATTGTGCCTTTGATGAACCCAAAGAGCTTCCATCATTTGATGTTCAAAATCGGGATCGGTTTTATCAAGCTTTGCAATCCACTTTGCAAGCTCTGCAACAACATCAGCAGATTTGCGGGTATCAAGCTCTAACCGAGTGCGATGCCTAACTCGATCTTCCTTCGATTTCAAAAGTTCGAGGAGCTTTGGAATCGGTTCATTATGAATCGCTGCGGGTTTGGAAAGAGGTCTTCCTTCATAGGTGACACGGTAAATGCGACCATGGTTTCTATCTCTGCTGGGGTCGCGAAGATTATGCTGCATGTGGCCGATGATGGGGTTCTGCCAATCAAGAAACCAAAGAGCGCCATCAGGTCCGGTTTCGATATCCGAAGGCCTGAAGGAAGGATCCGAGGAAGAAAGAATGGGTTCAAGTTCGGTGCCCTTGAAACTTCCACCATCTTCTTCGATCTTGTATCGCATGATGCCCTGATAGCCAATCACATTAGGAACAATGTAGTTGTTTTGAAATTCTTCAGGGAAGTGATTACTAGTGAGGAACTCCGTAGCGGGGCAAGGCCTGGTGCGCTGTTTGTAAACAGTAGGTGCCTGACCATGCTTAGCGGGGAAATTCAGTTTGGTTGAAAAGAGTGCACCATCGTAGGGAACAGCACCAGTACCATCGGTAACAATCTGCCTAGCCCAGCGATCAAAAGCATGACCATGGGGATTGGCAAAACCATAAGAGGCATAGACATCGAAAAGTTGTCTGCGTGGGTCGTAGCGAAAAACGCCTGCGTTGGCGCATCTACGGGGTGGGCCGTAAGGGCTTTCAACCTGAGTATGATGGAAGGTGCCTTCCTGAAAGTAAAGCCCGCCACCTGGTTCATAGGCAAAGCTGCTTATTGCATGATGGGTATCGGCAGAATCGATGCCATGCAAAACGCGTTCACGAACATCAGCAACATCATCGCCATCGGTATCTTTAAGGAACAAGAGATCGGGTTGATGGCCAACGAGGAGTCCACCGTTCCAGAATTCAAGACCGGTAGGAACATGAAGCCTATCTGCAAAGACTTTGCATTTGTCCGCTTTGCCATCGCCATCGGTATCTTCGAAGATGAGGATTTTATCATTCATTTCTTCTTTGGGTTTCCAATGGGGATAAGAGGGCATTACAGCAACCCAAAGGCGGCCCCTGGTATCAAAAGCCATCTGTACGGGCTTTGCAAGTTCAGGAAATTCTTTTTCAGATGCGAAGAGTTCAACCTTCAGGCCTTTGCCAATTGTCATCTTGGAAATAGCATCTTTGCCATCGAGGAAGATATGCTTGCCTCCGGCAAGAGGGCCGGGCTTGTTGGTGACAACTTCGAGAAAGGGTGCGGTGTTGGAATCATCATTGGGAAGCACTTTGCCGTTGGCAGCAGCACTGATTTTCTTATCACGATTAGCGGTCATCTCATCAAGGATTTGCATTTCTCTTGCCATCACGACCCTGTTGGTCTGGCCTGCAACGAAACGAAGATCTGCACGCCCACCATAAATGGAATACCCATCTACAGTGCGATAGCGATTGAACCAATGAAAATCCTTCTCAAGCACCGAGGCGCGCAGTTTATCCAAAAAGACTGGGTTTTTTTGAACATCATTCTGAAAGAGTTGCTTCTCAATGATCTCAGCAACCAACTTATCACCAAACTCGTTCAGATGAATACCATTGATCGTTAGGGGCTTTTCTGAGACAGAATAAAGATTGAGAGTCGTGGTGAATAAATCAACAAAGAATACTTTGTTGGCTGCAGCAACCTTAGCCATGGCTTTGGTGTAAAGAGCGATGCGCTTGTTATTTTCAGTTCCATCGGGGAGGTTTGGATCTTTGATATTTTCGTGTGCGATGGGAGAGAAAAGAACCATGCGTGGGTTGTTTTTACCATCATACTTTTTAGAAAGGGTTTCTTTGAGGAAAGAGTCGAGGTCTTTTTCGAACTTGGGAAGGCCCTCTTCGCCTGCAAAGGATTCGTTGTAACCAAAAAAAGCAAAGACAACATTTGCATTAGTCTGCTTGAGCCAATCTTCGGGCGAGCCAAACCCTGCAGATCTTAATCTTAAAGTAAGTTCATCGCCTGAAAACCCGAGGTTGCGGAAAGAAAGTTCATGCCCGGGTAGCCGAGATTGAATCAGAGTTTCCATCCAGCCATGATGCTGCATGCGCTCAGCAAGGGTGTTGCCCAAAATGCTGACATGATCACCTTTTTGGAAAGGAAAGGGCTGTGCATTAGCATTAGAGAAACTAACCAAAAGTAGTGCAATAGAAAGAAAACGCAGCATGGGAGAATGCCTCTGGGATGAAAACAAGGTAAGTAAAACCCGACCAATTCAACTCATGATACTTTAAATTATGTCGAGAGAAATTGTAAGCTAAAAAGTTTTCAGATGACAATAAAAAGAACAAGGGCCTTGCAACATTATGTTTGCAAGGCCCTAATCATTTAAGCTTTTTTAAGATAATCCAATTGTCCTTAAAGACCCAATTGCTTATTCAACATCTTGACATATTCGATTTCTTGACGCACGCCTACAGAACGATCCACCGGATCTGCACCACCCTTAAAAACAAGAATCGCAGGGATGGAGCTAATACCATATCGTATTGCAATTTCCTGACTTTCATCGGTATTGAGCTTGCCCACCTTGGCCTTACCTACAAATTGATCTGCAATTTTATCAATCGTGGGCCCAAGAGCTCTGCAAGGCCCGCACCAAGCTGCCCAAAAATCAACTAAAACAGGAACTTTACTGTTTACAACTTCAGCTTCCCAATTTTCAGTAGTGAAGGTCATTACATTCGCATTTGCCATGATTCATATACCTTTCAAATCACAAAACCTTAGATGTTTTAAGCAAAAAACTAGAGCTCTATTAATATAGTATAGGTTATGAATAACCCTGATGATCGGCAGGGCCAAGATCTTCAAGATCATCTTCAACATCGGGAATATACCTGCCTGAAGGAATAGTACCGGGCGCCCCGCCATTAGCAGACCCTGAACCTTCATTTCTAAGATTTTCAAATTTATTGAATAACGGGCGTAAATCGATCACATGATTGACCGAACCCTTGAGATCGCTGCTGACATTCTGCTCGATTGCAGCAAGCTCAACACGAATACCCTTTTTACGAAGGCTTAAAGCAAGATGCCCGAAGTCTGGGTCTGCAGTGACCAACATCAAAACCTGGGGCTTAAATTCGCCACAAAGTTCCATGCCATCCACCGCCATCATCAGGTTGATGCTAGCCTTGTAATACCCATCGCCTGTAGGCGCACCATCCCGGGTCATCACCATAAAACCATGGGTTTTCAACCAATGGCAAAAGCGTAGTTTTTTGGAGCGTTGTTCTTGATATTCAGCATGGCTGGAAGGGGGAAGGCCGACATAAACAGCAGCTTCGCCAAACCTTCCCATGGATTCATCGATGAGGAATTTGCGAATTGCAAGCCAATCGAGGCTGCGATTGCAAGCCCTTGCAGCAGCGAGTAATGCGGATTCATCGATAAGTGCCAGGGTTCTGGTGGTTGGAAGAACAGAATCATACTGGGAGGGAGAGTGCATGAAATAAATCCTGGTTAATAAAGCGGTCTTGTTCAATAATGTTGGTTCATCAAGATAACAAAGGACCAATTTTCAATAATATAAGAGGTAAGGTAACATCGATTCTTTAAGGTCTAGAATTAACTTACCTAAATTTTAAACAGATTCTAGTTAATTTGGACTACAGAGCGATTTTTTTTGGGATTAGACCTTTTGAAGTGGAGTTTCAGACCAACCTTTTTGGACTGCTGCATGGAACTTGCCCGAAATCTAAAAGTTGAAAGCGTAATCAGGCTTAAGCCCACGGAAGATTATCGCTTGGTGCCTGAGGCTACTATCACGCAGGCCATCTTTTTAATGCGCGAAAAGAAAATAGGCTGCGTTCTTATTTGCAGAGAAGATCATTTGCTGGGCCTCTTCACCGAACGCGATCTCATCCGCAGAGTTCTTGCCCGCAGGCTTCCCTTGGATTCGCCCATCCAACAAGTGATGACTCCAAGCCCCGTGGTTGTCTCGCCCACCGACTCCATCAGTTCCGCAATTCGTAAAATGCAGGAAGGTGGTTACAGGCATCTACCCGTACTTGATAATCAAAATAAACCGATGGGCATCTTATCGGTTAAAAGAATCGTGCATTACCTTGCAGGGCATTTCCCGACTGCGGTGTTTAATCTGCCCCCCGATCCGACCCAATACCCGCCCTGTGCGGAAGGGGCTTGATTCACAAACAACTATTGGAATTCTGCCCGGTTGAATTCTGAACAAGGCCAACGAACGCATGGAAGAAAAAACAGTCAACCCAGGTAACCCAGATCTTGGTGCACCTTCGTTGCCTTTGGCTCCTGCCCATGCGATCCGAATGACAGGCGATGCCCATGATGGCATAGCAATGTTATCGCACTTGTTTGCATTGGCAGCAGGTTCACGCGGATATCATCTTTACTCGGTACCCGAATACCCCGCTGAAATTCGTGCCCACGCCAACACCCTTGCAGGCGTTCATACTAGCTCCCTCGCCTTTGCTCCCTACCAAGAGCCGATCGATGACCGTACCAGTTTCCTTCTTGCGATGAACCCCGCAGGGTTGAAGCTGCACGAAAGCTGCCTCGAAAAAGATGGGATTCTGCTCGCCAACTCTGATTCCTTTGGTGCAGAAGAACTCGCCTGTGCGGGTTATCTCGAAAACCCACTCGCAGGAAAGAACCAGCTATTCCATCGCACCATCTCGGTTCCCATGGCACAACTTACAAACCATGCAATCAACCTGACTCGGGCAGGCGAAAAAGGTGCGCTCCTTTCCTACCGCGAAGTCGATCGTTGCAGAAACCTCTTCGCACTCGGAATGCTGCTGTGGTATTACTCCATTCCAATCGACCCCGTATTGCGCTGGTTAAAACAAAAGTTTTCGGTGAACCCCTCGATTCTCGATGCTTCGCAAAAAGCGTTCAAGGCAGGGTTCATCTATTCTGAAACTGCCAATGTCTTTCCCCAAGTTCCTGCCTATCACCCCTTGGAATCTCTGAGTAAAAAAGGGCGTATTTGTCGCATGATCTCGGGCAATGATGCCTCGCTTCTTGCTCTCAAACATGTTGCTTTAAAAACCAACAGGCCCGTTTTGCTCGCATCTACCTCTAGGCCACCCTCCCACGAAATCTGCTCCCTCGCTGCCAAGAATACTGGCGATGGGTTTTCCTTTATTCTTGCTGATGATGAACACGCTGCTGCTTCCATCGCAATTGGCGTTTCGTATGGTGGGGGCCTCGGATGCACCGCTGTTTCAGGCGTTGGGTTTCCGCATCAATCAGAAGTTGTAAGCCTGGCATCTGCAGCAGAGCTTCCATTATTACTTTTAGAATATCAACGCGCAGGAATTTCGACCGGGTTGCCCCAGCGAGTTGCTCAATCCGATCTAGGCATGGCATTAATGGGAAGGAATGGCGAAGCCCCTCTTGTAGTGCTGGCGCCCGATTCCCCTTCGGATTGCTTCGCATTAACTCTGCTTGCTGCCAAGGTTGCAATGCGCTTTCTCGCACCGGTTTGCATCCTTCACGATCTTTTGAATTCGCGGGCAAGTGAATCCTGGCTTATACCCGAACCCGAATCGCTTCCCGATTTTGAATTCCCGCACTTCGCCTCGGATTCTTCCTCGGGCCCTTACGAATGCGATGATCATCTTGCCAGGCCTTGGATCACCCCGGGCACCCCGGGCAAAGAGCACCGCTTAGGTGGTAACGAACGCAAGTTGAACAGCCCTCAGGTAAGTTTTCTGCCCCAAGATCACCTTGCAATGAACCGCCATCGTGCTGCTCGTATGCAAAGAATTGCAGAATTTCTTGGTCCACTTCCTGTATCTGGGGATAACGGTGCAGAGATTCTTGTGCTGGGATGGGGCGGGACTAAAAATGTTCTCGAGGCTGCTTGTGCGATGGCTAAAAAAAGTGGCATCTCCATCGCCTTCGCGCACCTCCGCTTTCTCAATCCACTTCCGAAAAACATGGAGATGATTCTTAACTCCTATCCTAAGGTTATCGTCGCAGAATTAAACTCGGGCAGGCTCTTTGCGTTGCTTAAAGAGAAATTCGAATTCAATGGCATCAGCTTCACCAGACAGGATGGCCTTAACTTTGTCATCTCCCAAGTGGAACAAGCCATCATTCAGTTCGCACGGAGGGAATCTTAATGATCACCCATAATCAACCCACCGATTTTGCCTCGGAACAAGAGGTGCGATGGTGCCCTGGGTGTGGCGATTACGCAATCCTCGCCCAAGTTAAAAAAATGCTCTCCGATATGCCACTACTTAGAGAGGAACAGGTTTTCCTTTCGGGTATAGGTTGTGCATCGCGCATGCCAAACTACCTCAGCACCTACGGATTTCGTGGGCTGCATGGTGGTGCAGTTTCAGCAGCAATGGGGCTTAAACTTGCCCAACCCAACCTCACGGTTTGGATTGTATTGGGAGATGGCGAAGGGTTTGGCGCAGCTACCCAACACCTCTTGCATGCCTGCAGACGCAATGTGGATGTCAAAGTTCTTTTCATCAACAACGAAATCCGCGGGCTCTCCCGTGGGCAGGAAAGCGCTACCACCAGACCCGGCACCCTCACCGCAACATGCCCTGAAGGTTCTTCCGACAACCCATGGCATCCATGTGCACTCGCATTAGCAGCGGGCGCTACCTTCGTCGCACGATCACTTGATGTTGATGTGGATCATCTGGGCACCATCTTGCAGCGGGCCTCTGCACACAAAGGTTTTGCATTTGTAGAAATCCTTCAGAACTGCAAAGTCTACAACGATCTCGTGTTCGATAACCTTGCAACCCAACACGATAGGCCGGAGCATCTAATCTATCTGGAGCATGGCAAGCCCATGGTATATGGTGCCCAGAACAGGCAGGGAATTAAATTCGAGAACGCCTCGGTGGCCCTTGTGCAACCCAACCATGCCGCATCAACGGCGCCCTCCATTCATGATGAGGCAAGCGAAAGCTCCTTCGCAGCCCAGATGCTTGCTACGCTTGAAAACCCTGATTTCCCTGAATGTATCGGAGTTTTTCGGGCTGTCACGCGAATCTGTCATCATGAATCTTTTTATCGTGGCGCAAATACGCCGAACCCGGAAACACCGAAACTTGATCTTGAAGGCCCCGACTCCTTCCCTGTGGAATAAACCATGATCTGCCCCCATTGCAACAAACGAAATTACCCAGGCATCGATTCTTGCAGCAACTGCAAGCTCGACCTTTCCTCTTTCGATGTCCCCGTAGCTCACGATCGAGTTGAGCGAAGCTTAATGGAAGATCCCGTGGGCGTTGTAAAGCCACCACCCGCAGTGATCCTTCATGCCTCCACCCCCGTTTCTCAAGCCCTCGATATCATGATTGATCAGAACATAGGCGCACTTCTTGTTGTTGATGATCAAAATAAAATGCTTGGTATCTTCAGCGAAAGAGACCTGCTTAACAATGTCCTTGATGACCCCACTGATTATGCAGAGAAACCCATTTCAAACTACATGACCGAAGAACCAGAAACCGTTCGCACCACCGATAGGCTGGCGTTTGTTCTTCACAAGATGGATAATGGCGGATACAGACATCTTCCTGTATTGAAAGATGGCAAACCCATCGCAATGATTTCGGTTCGGGATATGCTCAAGCATATTCTGCATCTATGCAACACACACTAAATTAGTAAAGGCTTATTGCTTTACATCAATTATCTTTATAGTGCGATATACAATTTCAAGCGCACGGGCGATGCAATGTTTATCCATGATGCGCCAATCATCGTGCCTGGTGTGATAGTAGTAGGCAGGCGCGGGATCCATCGCTGCCAACGCAGCACAACGATACCCCTGCTGAGTGAAAGCTGCAGCATCTGAAGAACCAAGAAAGATGGTACCAAAGGGCAGATCAAGCCCCGCACCCTTCCCTGCTTCCTGAACCAACTTGCAGCTTTCCCTATCATGCGATACGGTGCCATTCATATCCCATGCATACACTTTCATATGGTCAAGATCGCGAATTGTATCCAAGGTAAGCACCATAGTTTCAGGGCCGCCAAACTCTTCCTTATGCAACTTGGCCCAAACTTTTGCACCCCGTAACCCCGCTTCCTCACACCCAGTAAGGACCACCATAACCTCGGTATGCGCCAGCCTTTTCTCTTGTGCAAGCATTTTAAAAATCGTGGTGTGAATGAAGACGCCCGAAAGGTTATCATTAGCACCAGGAGCGACAACTTTCATGTTGTTAAAAAAAATCGCAAGCAATGATCCGGGAAGAAATAGCAGCAACCCCAACCCACAATAACGCTGTAACTCTTCGTTACCAATATGTTCAAACCACCATCCCAATCCAGATATCAAGGGCGCTAAAAACATTCCCATAAGCATGTAAGCCACGATCAGCGAAAATCTTTTATTGAAATGATAATTGTAACGCCATTCGTACGCAGCATCAGGATGCGCATTCAAGATGATACGATTCTTGATCGCGCCCTCTGGCTTGAGTGTTGCAGAAAGATTCAGACTGGTGGATTTTGAGAAAAAGGGATCGAGAAAAAGACGATAACGCAAGAGCTGAAAGTATTGCACTATAATAGGCAGCAAAGAGACACTTAGCGCAATGGCCGGAGAAACCCAATAGCTCGCCAATGCAAGCAGGCCAAAAATACCCCCTACCATCTGCATTCGAAAAAAAGCTATAGGCGCAACTTTAAATTCTTCGAGCTTTACAGGTTCATCTGCAAAAGGTTTTAAATCCTCTGCAATATGAAGCATTGCATTGCGTTCGCCTACACTTCCCGGAGGCCGGGCACCATAAGTTTCTATGATTTCACGGGCTTGATCAATCACACCTTCTGCGAGGGTGTTATAACGCTCTTTTTCCGGAGCCATCATTTGCTCTTAAGATCGAAATCATGGCGCAGATTCTTTGCGGAGATATCCCTTTTTAAAGTGCTTTGAGCACCATACTTAACTGGGATCATCTGGATTATCTCTTCCGATTCCTGACCCGGCCCCGCTATTTTAGTCTTCAATATTTTCCCCGTCTTCTTACTCCAAGTTAGCGATACCTTGTAATTACCCTCCGTCAATTTAACCAAATACTTTCCTTCAACAACAAAACTTTCCGAGGTATTGCCTTTATTATCAGTGGTTTCAAAACGAATAACAGCATCATCCTTGTTCCCGACAGGTTTGCCGTCAAGAATCACTTCTCCCGCAACAGGATAGTTAACAGGGCCGCCACTGCTGCATGCAGATGCCAAAAAGGAAGCAAACACAACAGCAAACAAAAGTTTATTCATGATCACTTCAAGGTTAGTAATTGGAATCGAACACTTCAGACCCATTCATGGTACTGAGAGCCTGCCAAGTCACTAGAGGAATAGAATTAGAAACAAAACGAATGGAGCCATCACAAAAACTAGCGTTCACACCACCCGTATGCTTGCTGCGTGCCGCAATTTTTCCATTCCCACTATTAATACAAGGCAATTTATTCACAGCATCGTTGACACACCAGCCCGTCATTTCATCAATCCCGCTGTTTGGGGTGTCAATCGTCATAAACCTTCCACATTGATTGTCATCGTTGATCATATCGCCACGAAAATCTGCAGCAGCATCGTTATCGTGCATGAGAATCTCAGAAAACGCCAAAGTGTTGGAAGTACCATCTGCAATCCGTTCGAGCTTTGAAATTCTTGGCTTATTCCAACTTACGCCATCAGCGTAGCCCCAAGGTGCATTTGCGGCCGGCAGAGCACCCAGCACGGGCATTCTTACCGGGCCCCAGTTGAGTACATAACTACCACGAGCGCGCCAGTAACCGTCCCCCTGCCATTTGGCATCCTGACGATTCGATCCACAAAAATAAACCTTGGAGGTAGTAGAACAAATCCCGTTATGGGTGTTGGGAATGATATTATTAGGTTGCCAGAAACCCGCATTGAAATCGTACTTCTTGGCAGCGTTTTCCATCTCGACATAAGGCCAAAGGAAAATAGGCCATGCTATTCGGTTGGGGTTGGCATAACTTGCAGGCATAAAACTACCATAAGTTGAATGATAATTATGGATAGCAAGCGACCATTGTTTAATATTATTGCTGCAAGTCGCCCGGGCCGCAGCTTCACGCACCTTCTGCACGGCAGGCAATAGCAAACCAATGAGAATTGCGATGATCGCAATTACGACCAGCAATTCTATCAGGGTAAAACCCCGAATGATCTTTGAACCTTTTTTCATGATTACACCCCTACTTTAATAAAAAGAAAAGAATTGAGCTTTTATATTAAGTAGATTTCGAGAAAAATAAAAGTACAAAAATGACCAATTTGAGAAACTTTTTCACTCAAAAAATCGCATAACCCAACCCAATGCGATGGGTTTGCTTCTGGAAAAATTGCATTTCAAACTTGGGCAGAAAGCGCATCTGCAGCACGAAGGGCATCTGCAACCATGGCTGCAGTAACAGGGAATGGCTCATTATGAATGGTTTCACCAGGCTGGGTAGCCCTTTTTGCAATGATGTTGATTGCATTTAAATCGTTAGCATCAATACCAAGGTCTTTCAGGCGGGTGGGAAGATTCACTGATTTAAGAAACCGAACGATATCTTGAAAGAACGGCCTTGGCTTGCCTTCGAGTGCCAGTTGGGTCAATACCCCTATGGTAACTTTTTCGCCATGCAAAAAATCATGCGTTGAGGGAATCATGGTCAAACCATTATGAATGGCATGGGCCGCAGCAAGGCCTGAAGATTCAAACCCCAAGCCTGAAAGC
>QWPF01000082.1 GCA_003671255.1 Planctomycetota bacterium
CAACCTGCGCCAACGGGAATTTCCCATGCGAGCGCCCCCATTCCCCTCGATACCATCACGAATAAAATCAACTTTCATATGATCCAAATCGGTGGGCCAATGTTGTTGAAAATCATCTAAGAATTTATGCCAATCATGTGGCAGAGAATGTGTTTCAAAATAAGAAAGGGGAAATGAAAACCCATGATCGATTCCAACAAGGGTGCAAGGCCCCTCTTGAAGTTCATGAGCTAGAAATTCTGCAATGCCCTTGCGTGACCAATACTTTTTCTTGGGATACCCAGGCGCGCCTTGAGAAACTTTTATTTCGTAGGGAAGTAAAATAGGAGTTGCTTCATAAACTTGCAAGCCAGGCAGACTATTCACAGGCGTTTGGGCCCCGGAATAATCAATTCCTAGGTAGCGTTCAAATTGAGGCATAACAGATATAACCCGCTAAATATTGTTTAAGATTAGCATGGCTTAAGCTATCGTTCATACTCATCCATTACATGACTGAAAAAGTGCGTTGCAATCTTTTTCCAAAACTCCACTTATCAATTTACAACTCCAATGAGGGCTCCGGCGAACTACTTCATCCGCAAGAATATCAATCTGATGCCAACCATTGTTTTGCAAAAATCTTATCGAAGTGCCAAATACCACCATTCCAATACCTGCCCAAAGAATTGCAGCCTGACACATAGGGCAAGGCTCAGCCGTTGTGTACAAAACCAACTTTGAGGCATCAAGAGATTCTTGGCGTAATACCAGTTGATTGATTGCATCGATTTCGCCATGCCATGTCGGATTAATATTGGTTTTATTCCAACCTTCAGCCAGAATTTCGTCTGTATCACAATTTACAATCAAAGCACCAAAAGGAACATTGGGAACATTCAAAGCAAGTTCGATGGCCCGCCTCATAAAGAATTCATGATCAAGATTATTCATGAAGCCTTCTGATTAATGAGCACCCTGCAGGCAGGGCATGTATGAAAACGAGTACCGGTACAACAAACGATATGCTCAAAGCACATTTTCATTTCGCCACATTCCCAGCACTTGGCGAGAACTTTTTCAGGTTGCTCATGGGGTGGCGAAGCATTCTCGAAAGTATCCATGAAAATCTCTCTCCCAAAAAGAAAACCAAATAAATGAAACCAACATGTAATGAAGTTTCTCAAAGCAGATTCATCTTCATTATAAGCAGCAAAACAATCATAAGACCAACAAAGGAAAGATCGCATTAATGTTGCAGCGATAATATCGAAAGTGAATACCTGAAGAGTTGCATTCAAAGCTTAATTTGTCTTTGCCAATCGTAGGCCAATCACAACATTATGAAAATCAGGCGCGACGAGATCCCGGGTTGAGCTACGAAGTAAAAGACCATCAACAAAAAATGATCCGCCTCGCAACACATGATCGCGGCCATTATTAACCCCCATCGGATCTATAGATTTGCCCGCTGCATATGCACCATACCAATCAGAACAAAACTCCCAGACATTGCCATGCATATCGTACAAACCAAAAGCATTGGGCTTGTAACTACCAACTGGTTTTGCACCGCCCTTAACATTTTCATAATTAGCGTCATTCTTCGTGATTTTATCCCCAACGCTGTATGCAGATTTCGCACCAGATCGACACGCAAATTCCCACTCTGCTTCCGTAGGAAACCGGTAATTACTTTCTGTCTTTGCATTTAACTTGCTGATAAAGTTCTGGCAATCATTCCAAGAAATATTCGTGACGGGCAACTTAGCGCCCTTTGTTTGACTAGGGTTATCACCCATTACAGCTTCCCATTGTTCTTGGGTTGCTTCATACTTCCCAATGAAATAGGGCCTAGAGAAAACAACCTGATGCTGGAGTTCATCATCCTTATGGCCCGGTTCTGAAAGAGGAGAACCCATGATAAATTTCCCCTGCGGAATTAATATCATCGCAAGGTTGACACCTCTACCGAGATCTACCGTAGTTTCAACCGCCAAGCCTAAAGTTTTGGCCAAGGATTGTTGCTCTTCCTGCGCTTGGTTAAAGTCAAAAGGTGGCTCGAGAAAAGCATCTTGGGCATCGTTAGTATTGTTGATATCATTTTTTACCATAGTATTCTTAGGGATAAAAAGTATGACAAAAAGCAATCCAACCAAAACCAGCAATCCAGCACAAAACCAGGCAATCTTCCTATTCGAGAACATCCCTGCGCTCTTTTTTGGCTTTATCGAATTATCATCGAGGTCAAGAAAATTAACACCATTAACTTGAAATGGATTTAATGCTGCGCCTTGTTTCAAAAGATCCTGAGTTCCAGATTCTTTTCCCAATGCTTCTAAATCTAAAATCAATTCCGTCATGCTTTGGTATCGATCTCCCACCTTCTTCGCAACCATCTTTGTATAAATATCATCAAGCTTTTGCGAAACATCGGGGCGCATGAATTTTAACGACGAAATCGGGGCCTGCCTATGAGAGATCAACTTCGAAAAAGTGGCTTTCTGCGGATACATCACCTTCGCAGTCAGCAGAAAATAAAAGCTTGCTCCCAAACTATAAATATCAGTGCGGGTGTCGACATTTTTTGTTGAAACTGTTTGTTCAGGCGACATGAAATCGGCAGACCCCATGATCGCAGTATTAGTGGTCAGCATAGAAATTTTATCTTCATTTTCCCCTGCCTGAATCTTTGCCAACCCCATATCAACTATTTTCAAAAGCCCTTGCGAATCTGCGATGAGGTTTGCAGGCTTTACATCTCGGTGTATCACGCCGTTTGAATGAGCATGTTCAAGGGCCCTTGCAGCCTGAATGATGTACGCAACGGCTTCTTTAATAGCAAGCTTCCCCTTCTCATTGATTAGTTCAAAAAGATCTTTGCCTTCAATAAGCTCCATCACCATGAATAAACTGCCCTTGGAACTTCCGGAATCCAGCACCGCAATAATATTGGGGTGAACCAACTTTTCTGAAGCTTTTACCTCTCTTTCAAACCGCTTAACAGATTCCGTATCGAACTTCCCTTGAGGAAGAATTACTTTGATTGCGACTAATTTAGCAGCCTCTGGGTGGTATGCTTTGTAAACCTGCCCCATACCACCTGCACCAAGTTTTTCTTGAATGATGTACTTGCCAAAAGCTAAACTTTCGCCTTTACCTGCGATTATTTGTTCTGCCTGAAATTTGGTCAGCAGCTTGGATTCGATCAAATCTTGGATAAAAGATTCAACATTTTGATGGCGAGTTTTGGCCTCTTCGACCGCATTTAAATTTTGTTCTGCTAATATTCCAGAATCGAACAATCGTTGCAGGAATATTTCGAAGTCAACTACCATTGTTTTTCATCTTCTATAAAGATTTAAAATTGTCGAACTATTTTAAAAGATGATAACAGCAGTTAATTTGTCTTTGCCAAACGAAAACCAATACCAATGGTACGGCTAGAGGGCAAAACAAAATCCCCCCGATAAGAAGACCGAATATTCGAGACATGAAAATAGTTAAACGAACCGCCCCTTACAACACGGCGAGCGCCCTCTTTTGGTCCTACTGGATCTGCTAATGGGCCATCAGGGTAATTTGCATACCAATCACTGCACCATTCCCAGACATTGCCATGCATGTCGTGCAAGCCAAATGCATTGGGTTGGTAACCCCCAACTGAAACAGGTTTGTCTATTTTTGACTCATCATAATTAGCATCTTTGCTTGTAATAGTTTCGCCAAAGGCAGTTGCAGTATTTGTACCCGCCCTGCATGCATATTCCCACTCAGATTCAGTAGGTAAACGATATCCCCCTTTAGTTTTTGAATTCAACACCTTAATAAACTCTTGGCATTCAACCCAGGATACATTCGTGACAGGTAATTTTGGCCCAACATTAACGCTTGGATTATTACCCATCAGGGCTTCCCACTGTTCCTGCGTTACTTCATATTTTCCAATCGAAAAACTTTTTGTAAGGGTCACATCATGTTGAGTTTCATTTTTTTGTCGCCCTTTTTCAGTTTCAGGCGAACCCATCTTGAATTTGCCAGCGGGAATAAAAACCATCTCCAGCTTAATTCCCTTACCAAGATCTATAGCTTCAACTTTTCCAGGCTTCACTTCTTGGGCCATTAAAATCGAAGCAACAAAACTAACCATGAAAGCCATTAAAAATATTTTCTTAATCATTGATAATTCCATTAAAGCAAAAACCTAATGGTTTTATGGTAAAGCAATTCACTGGCACTGTCCATCAGCAAAACATCCATGCGATTAACTACCTACATCTGTTCATAAAATTATCGATAGGCCCACCGTGCCTTATGATTGCTCTCGCCTGAAATCGTGTGAAAGGGTGCGGGGAAGATTATCACTAATCGGGAGTTCATTGAATAGGCTAAATTCAGGAGCAAATCAGCTTGATAAAGAAAGATGAAACAAGAATGTATTGATTAAAGAATGCATGTTTATTTCATTTGTTCAGGATTGACATTAACAAGATGCTTCATCTTTTCCTCGAAGGGGTTCATGGTGCGGCCCTTTCACTACCGTAATCAGGCAGCAGCCTGCTGCCCAATTCCGCTTCGATTTCTTCGATCGTGGGCATGCTGGTATCAAGCGGCTCGGGCAGGGAGCGTACGAGTTGGTATTCCGCCACGCCTATCGGTTTATTGATACCGGACAGAGCGTATTCTGCGACCAGACGGTTTTGCTTTTTGCACAGCAGCAGGCCGATGGTGGGTTTATCATCGGAGGCCTTGATCTGGGCATCCACGGCTGAAAGATAAAAGTTTAACTGGCCCGCATGCTCGGGCTTGAAATCCACACCTTTGAGTTCAACTACAACATAGCATTTGATGCGCGTATGGTAAAAAAGCAGATCGATAAAGAATTCATCACCCCCTACCTCAAGTCGGAACTGGCGGCCCACAAAAGCAAAGCCTGCGCCAAGTTCCAAAAGAAATCGGGTGATATGGCGAATGAGAGCATTTTCAATATCTCGCTCGTGGGCCTCGTCTCCCAATCCTAAAAAATCGAAGAGGTAAGGGTCTTTCAGTGCCTCAACCGCAAGCTGCGCATGGGGATTAGGCAAACGGCTTTCGAAGTTGGTCACTGCAGCGGCCTGCCGCAAGTGAAGGCTGTTCTTAATGTGCATATCGAGCGTACTCCGAGACCAGCCTTGGGAAATGGTCTGTAATGCATACCATTCACGCTGAGTTCCCTCTGAAACCTTGGTTAGCAGCGTAACGAGATGGAACCAAGGCAATTGGTCAGCAGCCTGCTGACCAATTAAGCCACTCGGGCAGTGCTGGGCAAAAAACCTCATGTATTTAAGGTTGGAACTAGAGAAGCCTTTCATCATTGGAAAAGCTTCACGCAGATCGCTGGCCAGACGATCGATGACTTTGGCCCCCCAACCCTGACGGGACTAAAGTAGAAAACCTTACGATTCTACAAGGTGTTGGCAGTACAGAAGTTAAAGGGGTTTTACCGAGGAAAAGAGAAGTGCGCCCGGTTGGAATCGAACCAACGACCCTCGATTTAGGAAACCGATGCTCTATCCCCTGAGCTACGAGCGCAATTACTACCCAATTATTCTATGAACGAAGCTTTACAAAGTCCCTCTCATCTTATTGGAAAAAGATTCTCGCTGAAACAAGATAAAATATCAGCGCAGCCATATCTGCACAAACAAGGGCGATGGGGCCCGCAGCTACTTGCGGATTCATCTTCAGAATTTTCAGCAAATTAGGCACAGACATTCCCGCAGCAGCGGCAAGTGTCACGCCACCCGTAATACCCACGAGCAACGCCCCAACTAAAGGTAGTTCCCGGAATCTAAGAAACGAATAAAGTACCACGAGAAAAGAAGTGCCAAGGCCCAGAATTATTCCGGTAAGCCCCTCGCTATAAAGCTTTTTAAAAAGCCCATTCCAAGTGATACCTTCTTGGTGCAGGGATTGAAGGGAAATGCTCACCGATTGAATGGCAACACTTTCAGCAAGGGCTAGTACGACAGGAATAAAGAGAGCGAGCACGACGAATTTTTCGAGTTCGTATTCAAACAACCCAAGTAAGAAAGCTGCAACCAATCCCCCAGCGACATTACAAACCAGCCAAGGAAAGCGAACAGAAATACCTTTCCAAACTCCGGGCCTTTTCGCCTCTTCCCAATGAACCCCGATAAGTTGAAAAAGATCATCGTAGCTATCTTTAGGCAATGTCTGGGATAGATTCTCATTCATACTGCTCATCTCTGCATTATAAGTACGAATATCGAGCATACCTACAAGAACACCTTTTTCATTCACTACAGGAAAAGCAAGGAACTTGTACATGGTGAAGAATTCGCAGGCATCAAAGATGGTAGCAAAAGTGGGGATAGCGACCGGCCTTTTCACCATCAAATCATCGATGAGTTTTTCGGGCGCACTTAGTAAAAGCGAGCGGGCAGCCATGATTCCCTTAAGTTTCCCGGACTCATCAACCACATAAAAGTAAATGATGCTCGAAGAAAAAGGAGGGGAATCACGAATAGCTGCAAGCGCTTCGGAAACAGTATGACCTGTTTTAAGCGAAGCGAAATCTGTGTGCATATGTTTCTCCACTAAGTCATCTAGTGGAGGGATCATGGAATTCATTACCATCCTGATTAACGATCCTTGTCTTTTTTCAGAATATCCCAATGCACTCTTGCAACATCACCCATGTAATGATCCAAAGGCCCAAGCTTGGCAGCTTTTTCCATATGTTCAGCAGCTTTTTTCTTATCATCGATGGATTCATAATAAAGCCCGAGGTAAAGATGAGCATAAAAAGGTGCGATTTTTTCCTGCTCTGCGGGGGCTTTGTTAGCTATCTCAAGAATTTTATCGGGGGCAAACTTCCCTTGAAACATTAAATAGACTTCTGTCATCGGCACCCTACGATCGCCTTGAATGGGAAGCATCGCAGCACGGGCTTTTTCAGGGGTTTCAGCACGGGCATAACAAAGGTAATGCCATACACCGTTCTCCACATCGCTGTTTTCCACTTTTTGATAGGATTCAAATTGTTCCTTACCTTCCTTGAAACGGCCAAGGTAATAAAGAACGATGCCCCTGCGCCAATGGCCTGGGTATTCATCGGGAACAAGCTTGATATATTCATCAAAATCAGCGCCTGCTTCTTTCATTTTCCCCAAACGAAAGTTAGCGCTGCCTCGTTGATCGAGAGCGTTGTAAAATTTGGGGTTGGCTTTTAGGGAATTATCAAAGTCTTTTAGGGCAGCAGAATAATCACGCAAGCCAGAGTTTGCCAAACCCCTAAGATAATAGAGCCTTTCGTTCTTAGGGCTTTTAGCGATGGCTTCATCAGCAAGCTTAACAGCTTTTTCAAAGGCCTTGCCTCGCAGGGCCTGATCGACTTTTAGCAGGTCTTCGATCCCTTCGGTTTGAAAAGGGAGAACTAGGGCGAAAAGGAAGGGAATAAGTTTCATGGCAGGAACCTTTCAAAACAAAAAAGTCAAAGCTTGCGCAAAAGGCGCAGTGCGTGGATATTGTTCTTATACACAAAAGTAATTCTACAACGAGGAATGCATGAGACCTACAGACATCACGATAAAAAATGTAAGTTTTAGCACCGAGGATTTTTCGTACCGGACAATGATCAAGTTTGGTGGCGTTGCGGTGGACCGGGTTACGATGCTGAATGCAGAGGTTGAAGTGGAAACCTCGCAGGGAAAACGAAGCGTGGGGAAAGGTTCAATGCCTTTGGGAAACATCTGGGCATTCCCTTCAAAAACTATGGTTTACGATAAAACATTAGGGGCGATGAAAGCGGTTGCTGCAAGTTGCGCATCGGTTTATGCAAAAACAAAAACAAGTGGTCACCCAATTGAAATCACTTGGGAGCTGGAAAAAGAGCTATTAAGTAACGCTGAGGCAGAAGGCCGTAAATTAAATTTGGATGATCCAATCCCGCCTCTTGCGACCCTGGTTTGCGCTAGCCCCTTCGATGCTGCGTTGCACGATGCCTATGGCAAAGCGCACCAGTTAAGTTGCTACCACACTTATGGTGGGGAATTCCTTGATAATGATCTTGGTCGTTTTTTGGGCAGCGATTTTAAGGGTGTGAAGATTGAAGACCATGTGATGAAAGAACCAGTTGCAAGCCTGCCCTTATACCATCTTGTAGGGGCGCTGGATCCGTTGTTCAGTCAGGATGTGGTGAAACCTGTGGGCGATGGGTTGCCTGAGACTTTGGGCGAGTGGGTGTTGTTCAATGGGTTGACGCATTTAAAAATTAAGTTGAATGGGGATGATTTGGGCTGGGATGTGGGCCGTGTAGTTGGGGTGGAAAAATCAGCGGAAGTAGCGCAGAAGCAGCGGCGTCAATCAACCTGGCATTATTCGCTCGACTTCAATGAGAAGTGTAGGAATGTGGAATATCTGTTGGAGTTTTTGGAGCAGGTGAAAGAAAAGTCGCCCGCAGCATTTTCGCGAATCGCCTACATCGAGCAGCCCACGGGAAGAGATTTAAAAGCCAGCAGGGCAAATGTGATGCATGCTGCAAGCAAGCAGATCCCCGTGGTGATCGATGAATCATTATTGGATTTGGAAAGCCTATTAATGGCACGGGACATGGGATACACCGGGGCAGCTTTAAAAGCCTGCAAAGGGCAATCGCAATCAGTGGTGCTTGCAAGCGCAGCAAGGCACATGAAAATGTTTTTATGTGTGCAAGATCTCACCTGCCCTGGGGCATCGTTAATACAAAGCGCAAGCCTTGCTGCACATGTTAAAGGAGTTAGCGCAATCGAGGCAAATTCTAGGCAGTACTGCCCTGCTGCAAACACGCCCTGGGAAAAAAGCTTTCCCGGAATCTTCAAGATCACTAATGGCTCTATGCAAACCAGTTGCTTGAACGGTTTGGGCTTAGGTGCAGATCCAAAGTAAAGTTAATCAGGAAGAGATTGGCCTTTGGTTTCACGCATGAGAGGCAGAAGTAAAAAGCCTGCGAGATAAATGAAACTCATGGCGGCGCAAGCTTTGCCATAATCGCCCCCAAAGACATCTTTCATCAAGGCGCCTGTTTGCAAGGAACCTATGGCGGCAAGAATACGGCCGAAGTTAAAGCCAAAGCCTTGGCCTGTGGCGCGAATTCGGGTAGGGAACAACTCTGGGAGATAAAGTGGAAGCCAGCCATAAAATGCAGCGGTGAATGCGCCTGCGATAAAGATTGTGAAAAGGAACCAAGGGCCGAAAGAATCGTTGGTACGGAAAAAGAGTTGCGCAGAGCCCAGCGATATCAGGCATAAAAAGGCATAAGTCCAGCGTCTGGAAAAGCGCTCTCCAATGATTGCGACCACAAAGCATCCGATTGAAGCACCCAATGCGGAAGTAAGCTGTGTGTATTGCTTGGCACCCGCCATGCCTTGGGAACGCTGATCGGCCCACGGGGCAGACCAAAGAACGGAACCCCATGTGCCTAGAAGGGCTACGCCTGATAAGCCTGCAGCGACCATCATCATGGATATTGTTGCTTTACGAAATTCAGCAGTTTCATTATTGCGAGAAAGATAATTACGGATGGGCAACAGGTAGCCAATGGTGACAGCAACTAAAAGAATGCAGGTTCCGACTGCGCGCATAATCCAATCGCAATCGATGGCCCAAAGATACAAGATACCGAAGCAGGCGAAAGAGCCAAACAAGACGCCCATGAGGTCGATGGTAGCCCAACCATTGGTGCGGCCCTGCTCTTTTTCCTCTTCCCACTTGTGCGATTCAGGTACAAAAAAGCGAATGATCATGGTGAGAAATGCAGGAAGTATGCCCATCAGCATGAGCAATCTCCAGCCCGAGTTTGCTGTAAGGGCATTGATCCAATTCTGAGGCATATGGGCTATTTGAAGGAAACCTTCGAGCGCGGTATGAACCTGGGTTAGAAACAAACTAAGCAAAGCAACTATGACATACCCGAGGTTTCCTGCTGCACCAATCAGCCCTGCAAGCAATCCACGCGATTTACCCTGCCAGATTTCCATCACCAAAGCCACACCAAGCGACCATTCTCCACCCATGCCCAAAGCTGCTAGAAAACGAACTGCAACAAGATGCCATGGATGTTGCGCAAATGCCCCGAGTGCAGAAACGATGGCATAGGTAAGAATACTGAGGGTCATTGCACGAACCCGGCCAATGCGATCGCCCAGCCAGCCAAAGAGAACTCCACCAGTGGCAGCGCCAACTAGAAAAGCTGCTGTAATTACGCCATACCATCTGCCGAAGAGTGCATCGGAAAATTGATCCCCCATTAACTCTTGTAAAGCGGGTCTTGCAACCACAGGAAAAAGGCCCATTTCGAATCCATCAAACATCCACCCCAAAAGGGCGGCTACAAGAGCCATGTATTTTCCGCGATCGCTTGTAACCTGATTCATTGCTAGTTCTCTTTTAAAAAAGAAGTCTGACCGACCTTCAGCATACTGCACGATTCGACTGGGTCAATCGAATGCGTGGCTACGAAGATCATTTTTTACAGAATATCTGCTGGCATAAAAACCCCATCTCTTGGTAAAAGTAATCTGGTGAATTCAATAACTGGAGATAGCATGGCAGGATTAATAGTAAGCGTTTCTGGAATCCGTGGCATTGTAGGGGAAACCCTTACCGTGGAAGTTGCAATGCGGTTTGCACGCGCATTTGGCGAGCAACTTGGAAAAGGTCTGGTTCTAGTAGGCACCGATGGCAGGCCCAGCGGCAGAATGTTGAAGCATGCTGTTTGCGCGGGGTTGAATGCCAGTGGTTGCCAAACCATGGATGTGGGGGTTGTACCCACCCCAACCATGGGAGTCGGGATTACCGCATTAAAAGCAGTGGGGGGAATTCAAATCACTGCAAGCCATAATAGTGCACCTTACAATGGCATGAAGCTTTTTGGAAGCGATGGCAGAGTTGTTCCCGCAACCGTTGGCGAAGTGGTAAAAAAGCGCTACGAATCAAATTCATTTATTCATGGCAAGTGGAGCGAAGCCCCAGAGGAAGCAAGATCTGAAGATGTAGTGGAAAAGCATGTACAAAAGATTCTTGCAGTTACGGATGTTGAAGCGATTGCAAAAAAAGGCTGGCGAGTTTTTGTCGATGCCAATGGAGGTGCTGGTGGGCCGATTGCAACAAAGCTTCTTAATGCACTAGGTGTTAGCGCAATTTTGATCGGTGAAAAAGCTGATGGCAACTTTACCCACGAACCCGAACCCATCGCTACAAACCTAAGCAGCATCGGGCCAATGGTAAAGAAAGCCAAGGTTCATGCTGGTTTTGTTTTAGACCCTGATGCAGACAGGCTTGCATTATTCAACGAGAATGGGGAATTTCTTGGGGAAGAGCTGACCTTAGCGATCGCTGCATGGGCCAGATTAGAAGAAAAAACCGGCCCCATGGTTGTCAATATGTCTACTTCTCTTGCCAGCGAAAACGCTGCAACAAGATTCAACCAGCCTTGCTATCGCAGCGCTGTGGGCGAGGCTAATGTGGTGGATCTGATGATTGAAAAGGGCGCGGTAATAGGCGGAGAAGGTAACGGCGGGGTTATCGATCCAAGAATCGGGTGGGTGCGCGATCCGTTCATCGGCATGGCGCTTATCCTTGGACTGATGACCAGAAAAAAGAAGCCTCTGGGAGATTTAGTTCGTGAAATACCAATATTTAATATCCACAAAGATAAGATTGACATGAACAGAAACTCTCTCGAAATTTGGTACGAAAGGGTTGCAGAGGCCTTCCCAGATGGAAGCACCGATCGCACTGATGGCTTAAGAATTAGCTGGGAAGAAAAATGGATTCATCTACGGCCAAGCAACACCGAACCTATTGTCAGGGTGATTGCGGAGGCCCCAACCATGGAAGAAGCAATTGGATTATCTGAAACTTGTAAAACCTTGGTTCCATGATTGAAGTCAATCAAGAAATTCACCAAGAAAGAATGAGCAAGTTTAACTAATTATGATGATGCGTAACGGTCATATGAATAGCGATTGGTTTATCTTCAATCGAAAGTTCTTCCGGAGCGGTGTTTCTGATTAATTCACCTCGAACGATAGAGATATTATCCGGGGCATCAATGCCAACCCGAACTTTATTTCCCAACACTTCCAGCACAGTGACAACAATGTCTTTGCCAATTCTAATTTGCTCGCCAGCTTTTCTGGTTAAAACTAACATGGTAAAAACTCCTCCTTGAGATTAAACAAAATTACATCATCGAGATTCAAGAGACGGGGATCCTTCGCCACAACCTTCACATAGTATAAAACCGCATACCATACATTTAGACAACCCACCGAGGGAAACCCATTGCCCAGCGCACAAAGGGCAGGCTTTTGCTTGGATCGGCAAAGCTTTCCTCGCCAAGGCCGAGGTGTCATAGGATTGCGATTGGGTTTCGTTGAGCATGAGAAAGTCTCCAAATAAATATAGGCTGCTTCGATTGTGTTCGTTTGTACAGTATACTTTATTATCGAAGCATTAGCAACCGCAGCGAAAAAATTCTTCATTACCACTTATCAAATATAGACTTACAGCTTTTATAATAACCCTTGCAGTAAC
>QWPF01000083.1 GCA_003671255.1 Planctomycetota bacterium
TTCTTTTCGATCGTAGAGCTTATATCGATGGTGAAAGAGCCGGGGAAGTGTCGGATTTCTGCATCGAAGGGGAAGGGCGCATAAACCAGATGGGTGATACGATGAGGTGGGGTATTACCAAACTTCTCATCCCATTTGGTGAGTTGCGAAGAAAATCTGGAAGCCTCGATGAGTAATTGTGCCTGGTAATGATCAGGCGAAGCGGCGGGTGTTCTGCCACTGGTGCCTAGAAGGATATCGGGTTTTAGTTTTCGTAAAAGAGTGGCGAGTGCAAAGCGATTTTCAGGGCTATCCATGAGAATGCGGTTGGGCAAGCCTAGTTGAAATCGGGCCTGCACTCCAAGAGTTAATCTAGCTTGTTCAGCTTCTTTTGCCCTTATTTCTTCAGATCCCCTTGGGGTTGGTTCGCCTGTGGTAAGATCGATAATTGCGACTTTGTAGCCTTGCGAGGTAAGCATTGCAAGGGTGCCGCCGCAGGTTATTTCGAGGTCATCGGGGTGGGCAGCTACTGCAACAACATCCCATTTTTGATCAAGATTGGCAGTCATTGCAAGCTCCAGAGAAAGATTAAAATTTCTTCATAATGATGGTTTAACATAAAAAATCACAAATTCTCTCATGATTTATTCACGAGTGATCTGTTATCGAGGATAATAGAAATGTGTGTGATTAAAAGAGCGAATGGGGAAAAGTCGTGAAAATTCTTCTGGTTGAAGACCACAAATTGCTGTCAAGATCGCTGAAGCAAGCTTTGGAAGAAGATGGCTTTGCTGTTGACCTTGCTGTTGCGGGGGATGAAGCAGATGCCAAGGCTCGGGGTGCTATTTATGATGTTGTCATCCTCGATCTTATGCTTCCAAAAATTGATGGTTTGACCTTGTTAAAAGGTTGGCGCAAGGATGGGTTTACATTTCATGTTCTTATTTTAACAGCCATGGGCACATTAGAAGATAAAGTGCTGGGATTAAACCTTGGAGCGGATGATTACCTTCCGAAGCCTTTTGAGCTGACTGAATTTCTTGCAAGGGTTCGAGCTTTGGTTCGCAGGGGGCATCAAGCGAAGGATCCTATTCTTCGCATTCATGATTTGGAAATCGATACGGGTGCACGAAGTGTTCGCAGGGCGGGCAAAGATATCTATCTTACTCCCAGAGAATTTTCCTTGCTCCGGTTTCTTTGCTACCATCGGGGCAAGGTTGTTACAAGATCGATGGTATGGGAACATTTGTATGATGAAAATGATGATAATACCTCCAATGTGGTGGATGTATATATCAGGTATCTGCGCAATAAAATTGACAAGAACTTTACCCCGCCTTTGATTCTCACACGCTGGGGTGAAGGATACATGATCAAGGGTGATTAACATGCGATCGATCCGGTTTTCACTAACGATATGCTTTCTCGCACTGCTTGCGTTTTCGCTGGGTGGGGCGTCGTTGATGGCGTATCGAAGTGCCTCGCGTAATCTGGAAGGCCGTCTTAGCATTCAAAAAGAACTCGCCCAAACCACCTACAAAGACCGCTGCAGAGATGAGGAAAACAGGCTTGATGATGCTCTTTTATTTCAGGCCCAGACACTCGCAAGGCTTGTGCAATTTCATGTTGATTGGGGCAAATTAAGATTCCTGGAATTACACACCCTTGGCTTGCTGACTGCGCCTACTGGCTCTAGCGCTTATGTTCAGGCACCCATCTGGGCGCTTCAAGGTACTCGCAGTTTTGCCTTTGATTTATTTCGAAGGGCAACTCCCTCCATCCGCTTTGATCCTGCTGAACTTTTAACCCGCCTCGATGGTCAGGTTGCAGAGTTTTTTCAAATTGATACCGCTTGGAATGCCTCTTACAAATCGAATTCCCTCGAAGCGATGAGCATGGCAATAAACTTGGCGACCTTCGCACCCGATGAAGTTCTGCACTGGGAATATGAAGACCTGAAGTTGAGTGAAAGCTTGAAGGTGCGCAGGGTTGTGCTGAAGGCATCGCGGTTTTTGCTGGGGCCTACTTTGCCTGCACCTCCTCGCAATCGCAATCCCGGGCCAAACAGAGGCGCTGAACCGCCTGTCCCCCCTCGCAATAATAACGCTCCGGATGCTTCCTTCAGACCTGCAATATTTATCCAATGTGCCTATGACTTAGCCAAACGCGATGCTTTGTTTGCTTCTTTCGCACAGCAAAGAGATGAGGACATTCTTAACTTTGCTAGCGAACATAATAAAGATCTCGAAGGGTTTCGTGGCATGCTGGCTGCGATTAATCTGCTTACCTTTCTTGCAGGTGGGGGCATTTGCTTCTGGCTTGTAAGGCTTGGCCTTGCTCCGTTAAATCTTCTTACTGTTGCAGTAAGTCATATCAATGAAAAAGATTTCAATCTTGATATCACTGATAAACAGTTACCCGAAGAGTTAAAACCCATTGCAATCAGGTTGGGCCTGACGCTCGATCAATTGAAAAAAGCATTTGCCCGAGAGAAACAAGCCACTGCAGATATCTCTCATGAATTACGAACACCGCTTTCTGCGATGCTTGCAACTCTGGATCTGGCACTAAGAAAAACTAGAACCGTGGAAGAATATCGGGTGATGTTGGAAGATTGCAGAGAGAGTTGCACCAACATGCACAAAGATGTTGAGAGGTTGCTTACGCTTGCGCGATTGGATGCGGGGGCAGATCCGTTCCGCCCAGAGTTATTTGATCTTTCTCACTTGGCTTCTGATTGTGTCAAGATGCTTTCACCGCTGGCTCAATCCAAGGGGATTGAACTTCAGTTTGAGGGTGAACCAAATCTTGATATTCATTCTGATCCAGGCAAATTAAAAGAGATTCTAGTCAATCTGCTTCATAACGCTGTTCAATACAATAAGCCTTCGGGGAGTGTGTTTTTAAGATTAAGCTCGCGCCCGGGATCAATCATTATAGAAGTGGAAGATAACGGCATCGGAATTGAAGCTTCCAAAAAGAATAGGATTTTTGAACGCTTTTTCCGGGTGGATGCTTCCAGAAGCCATGGCGATTCTACGAACTGTGGATTGGGGTTAGCCATTGTAAAAGGTTATGCAGAGTTGCTAGGTGCAGGCCTTGAAGTAACTAGTGAACTAGGTCAGGGATCAATGTTTAAAATTGTTTTGCCCGCACCTTTAAACAAAGAAGCCTTTGCTGCATCTGCAGTTTAAGGCTGAGTTATTTTTTCGAGAAGTCGGGCATCTTGCCTGCGGTCACTTCTTTTTCCCACTCATCGAGTAATGGCCAACCGATGGCGCAAGTGCCAAAATCCGCCATGTATTGGTACTCGGTCAATCGATTGATAGCCTTCGTAATGATTTTCTGATCGCGTTTAAAAACAGGGCCATGGCTTGGAAGCAGGAACTGCGAGTCATCTGCAAGGATTCGTTTTAACGATGTAATAAAGTCGGGGATGTTGGAACCATGATGCGCATCGATCACGCCCACGCAGCTATCTTTATAAATGTTATCACCACTGAAAAGCAGGTTGCCCATTTTAAAACTGAGCTGCCCTTGGGTATGGCCTGGGGTGTGCCAGACTTCCAATGTTTGATCGCCTACTTGGATTTTATCACCTTCGTTTAGAACGATATCAATCTTGCACTTGGGCATGGGGATTTCTATTCCCTGGGCCTTGATGGTGGCGTAGGTAACTATTTCATCACCTGTTTCAATCGGTTCGACACTCGCGGGGTGCGCTGCAATTTTGGTTTTAAGTAGTTCGCGTGCCTTGGCAGAGCCCTGAATGTGGTCCGCATCTGCATGGGTTGCAATGATCATCTTGCAGTTGGATAGATTGAAATCCATTTTTCGAAGCAGATCGACGATGGTATCTAGGCTATCTTCGAAGCCGATGTCGATTAAAATGAATTCAGACCCGCCATCAATGAGGTAAACATTAACACCTAGCCTGCGACCAGCTTGGTAGTTTAGTTCGATGACATTGGGGAACAGATATTTTCGTTTCAACATAAATGATTAAACCTGAGTGAGTTGTATTTCTAGCATCTTATTTGATTGTAAGGGTATTAACAAGTGTTAAGCGAAAGCTCCAAGGTTGACGCAGTTTTCTAGCCCTTCTCGAAAGGAAGGAAATTGCAGCGCATTAACCAATTCTCTCTTCAATTTGAGGTTGGAAATACGCCTGTTGGTTCCTTCATGCGGGGGTGCGGGCTGATCAGTACTGGGAAGGATGAACTTGGGTGGAGCTGCCTTTAAGAGCAAAGCGAGATGGTTGTAAAAATCCCGCCTTAATGCTGGTTCATCATCGCTTGCATTATAGGTTTCACCTGATTTCCCTTCACTCAGAGCTGCCAAGCATGCCTTGGCGCCATCAGCTACATGCATCAGATTTAAATACCTATCTGGGGAGCAAACGATAGGTTCGCCTGCCAAAATAGATTTGCCTCGAATTAATCTGCCTGGGCCATAGATTCCTGCAAACCTTAGTATGATCGCTTCAGGAAGTATGCTTCTTAATTTGTTTTCAGCTTCCAGCACGATTCCACCCGAACCTTCTGCAGGAATGGTTGGCGATTTTTCATCCACCACTTCGCCCTCGTTTTGGCCATATACGCTGGTGCTGCTGACATGCACAAATCTACCTTTGAAGGTTTTAGATTGAAGGTATGTTGCAATGCCTGCAAGGCCATCAACATAAACCTCGCGCATTGATTTCCCTGCGCTGCGATCCATGCCCACACAATGAACCACGCCGTCTACCATAGGAAGGTTGGGATAACTATCCTGATTAGTTACATCGCAAATAACCGGGGTTATTCCTTTAGATATTAACGCATCAGCACGGCTTCGCGTGGTTGCAAACACCTTAATTCCCTTGGCTATTGCATTGGCTGCAATGACATTTCCCAAATAACCGCATCCAATGATTAGAATTTCTTTCATACTTTTTCTACCTTCCTCTCACATCATTGTAGGCTATGCCCATAGAATTATTATTATGCTATTAAACCAGTCGTTGATCTTTGGTACGCTTGATTCTTTAATGCTTGTGGAGATTTAATGCCCATGACCAACAACGATAGTCATTCTAGCGAAAATCATCATTCTCCAAACTCTGTTTTTGAATCCTCTGCCACCTTTCGCATGGCACTAAGCCAGTTGGAGTCAGTTGCGGAACTTTTGAAAATTGACCGGGGCATCCTTCAAAGGCTTTCGGTCCCCAAGAGAGCTATGATTGTAAGTGTGCCGGTTCGCATGGATGATGGGTCCACCCGGATTTTCAATGGTTACAGAGTTCAGCATAGCCTTACCAGCGGCCCTTCCAAGGGCGGATTGCGCTACCATCCATCTGTAGATTTGGGCGAAGTTGCAGCACTTTCCATGTGGATGTCGTGGAAGTGTGGCATTATGAATCTGCCTTTTGGCGGTGCCAAGGGCGGTATCACTTGCGACCCAGAGGCTCTTTCCATTGGTGAAAAAGAACGCCTTACCCGAAGGTTTACGGAAGAAGTTCTTTCCATTATTGGGCCGAGAATGGATGTAATGGCGCCTGATATGGGCACCGATGAGCAAACCATGGCTTGGATCATGGACACCTACAGCATGAAGGTGGGGTATGCATGCCCGGAGATTGTGACAGGGAAGCCCGTTGAGTTGGGAGGGTGTTTGGGGCGCAGAGAAGCTACTGGGAGGGGTGTTACCTTTTGTATTTTGGAAGCGCTAAAGGATCTCAACATTAAACCTGAGGATGCTACTGCTGTGGTTCAGGGGTTTGGTAATGTTGGGGCGATCACCTGTGCTGAACTTTCTCAAAAAGGTATTAAGGTTATTGCTGTTTCGGATAGGTATGGCGCAATTCATAACGCCCTTGGCATTGATATCGCGGAGCTGCAAAGATTTGTCTCAGGGGGTAACTTACTTAAGGACTTCCCCAAAGCAAAGCAGATCGATGCGGATGAAATGCTGATTCTTCCCTGCACGGTTTTGGTGCCTGCTGCACTTGAAAGAGTGATTCATTTGAAGAATGCTGCACAGCTTAAGTGCAAGATACTAGCAGAAGCTGCCAACGGCCCTACTACACCCGAAGCAGATGCAATCATTAGCAAGAGTGATATTTATGTAATCCCGGATATTTTGTGTAATGCGGGTGGGGTTACGGTTTCGTACTTTGAATGGGTGCAGGATATTCAACAATTGTTATGGAGCGAAGAGCAGGTTAATCATAAGTTATATGAGTTGATGATTAATGCATTCAGGCGGGTGCGAGATTTGGCGTTGGCGAAGAAAATATCGATGAGGTTGGCGGCTCTATCCTTGGGGGTAGAGAAAATAGCCCGGGAAAAGATGAAGCGGGGCTTGTTTCCTTAAAATACTTTTAGATCAATATGGAGAGTTTATGCCGGTTCAAATTTCCCCTGCAACCCTTAAAGAATGGCTCGATCAGGGGCTTAGTGTTTATCTTCTTGATGTCCGAGAACCTTGGGAAAACCAGTTCGCTGCAATCCCTAATAGCGTTTTGGTTTCTTTGGGCGACCTTTCCAATAGTTTGGATGAGGTAACACCTCCTAAAGATGCTAAAGTGGTGGTTTATTGCCATCATGGGGTTCGAAGTTTATCAGGCGCTGCAATCCTCGAAAATGCAGGCATAACCCCTGCTTATTCACTTGCTGGCGGCATTGAGGCTTGGTCTTGTGAAATCGATCCAAATATTCCCAGATATCGCTAAATAAGGGGCATATATGGCTTCTTTAAGTCATTTTGATGATCAGGGCGCCAGCAGGATGGTGGATACTTCGAATAAAGAGGAAACCCAGCGCCTGGCTAGGGCTAGTGCCATTGTTCGAATGGAAGAATCTACGGCTGAGTTAATCCGGAACAAAGAGCTTTCCAAGGGCGATGTTTTAGAGGTCGCAAGGCTTGCAGGCATTCAGGCTGCCAAGAAAACCTGGGATCTCATTCCGCTATGCCATCCCTTGGCAATTACGGGGGTAAAACTTGATTTCTCGTTTTTTGAGAAAAACTTGCTTAGAATAACAGCGGTGGTAAAAGTATTTGGCAGAACCGGGGTTGAAATGGAAGCCCTTACTGCTGTTAGTGTTGCTGCCCTTACGGTTTATGATATGTGTAAATCTGTGGATAAAGTTATGACCATTACGGAAATCCGGTTAGATGAGAAGACTGGTGGAAAGAGCGGTTCATTTGTCAGGCAATAATGACAAACCGCATTCCGATCTTCATGAAATGGGCCATAATATGAACGCCTCATTGATGTACTCCACATTTTTTACTCCCGAACGATATGACTCAATGCTCCCGATTCGTTCAGACCTTGAACAAGTCGAACGCATTATCTCCCGCGAGCTTATTTCTAGGCATAAAGAATTCACCGACATCCTTGATCATGTTAGCCAATACAAAGGCAAAAGGCTTCGACCCGCACTTCTTCTTGCCTGTGCTCATGCCTGTGGTTTAGTCAATGAAAGCCATTGGGTTTTAGGCGCTGCAGTTGAGTTGATTCATACAGCTTCCTTAGTCCATGATGATGTTTTGGATTCGGCTCATATGCGCAGGCATTTGCCAGCTGTTCATACCCTTTGGGGCACCAAATCTGCGATTTTGCTTGGCGATTGCCTTTTCACTAACGCCTTCCAAATGACTAGCAATTTGGAAGACAAGCGGGCTTGTACCGTTGTTGGCAGAAGTGCCCACCGCATTTGCGAGGGCGAACTTTTACAAAGCTTTCATACAGGCGATATTAATATTTCCGAAGCCACCTACCTTGATATCATCGATGGCAAAACCGCAGAAATGATTTCTGCAAGCTGTGAAGTTGGCGCTGCTTACGCTGGTGCCAGTGAAGCGGTGATTAAATCCATGGCTAGTTTTGGCCGTAATCTCGGCATGGCTTTTCAAATCGCTGATGACATACTTGACCTTGTTGGTCATGAAAAACAAACAGGCAAATCGCTGGGCACCGACCTCGATCAGAAGAAACTTACTTTGCCACTCATATGGCTTTTGCAAAATGGCCCTGATGTAGAAAAGCATAAGATTAAAAGTTTACTGGAGAATGGTTCTCCGGCTCAACGCGATCAAGTGAAGAGCATTCTTATTGATTCCGGTGCAATTGATTACGCTAAGAATAAAGCGGAGCAATTCATTGCTGCAGGCAAGAGGGATTTGCAGGCGCTTGCGCCCTCTGCATTTAGAAACATCCTGCACGACATCACAGATCAAATATTAAACCGTTCCTGCTAGATGCAATGAGCCATCATTGGCTTCTTTGAATCCTATTTGAGTTTATGCCAAACATAGAAGTCTTCCACTTTCTTGCGGGCCCAATCGACTTTACGCAGAAACTTTAGGCTCGATTTAATGCTTGGATCGTGCGTGAAGCAATTAATGACGATACGGCTTCCAAGTTCGCGCCAGCCATAATACTCCACCAACTCGGTCAGAATTTTCTCGAGGGTGATCCCATGCAGCGGATTATTTTGCTGATAGTTATCCATTACTAAACCTTTTGGCTGACGATCGGAATCTTAATTGCTGGTTGAAGCCTTAGTCAATTGTATGATTCGCTTTAATATGTCCAAAAGATACTGCGGAAGTGCGATGGATTGTGAAAATATAAATCAATCGATTGCTGCGAATCTCCAGGTTGGGACGCTGGGCGGGTATACCCCATTATAAAAAGCTTCGGTCCCAATCGATTCTAATACCTTCTTGAGGGCATGCCTGCGAACCGTAATGTAGTAGTACTCACAGCGCGAATCCCGGATGTAATCCCAGACTTGATAAAGCTGATCGGTTTCTTTGATCACTGCATGAAGATCTGCACCAAACGCAGGTTCGAGATTAACCCTTGCAGAAAGATGATGCCTATAGGCCCGGTTGAATCCGAGCATTTCTTGGATGACTAATCGATCGGGAAATCGCATGGAATCAAATACCATGGGTGCATCAAACAAATCGTTATAGCGTTTTTTAAGGAGTTTCACATCAGAATAAAAATCAGATGAGCGCAATAGTACATACTGTTGCTCGCGCGGGTCTAGAATTTCGAAATTCAAAGCAATCGCTTGAACAAAAGGCGAAAGTCTCGCCTCTTCTTCTATCGATTTTTCCAACTCACTTATGTCTTTTGGGGACAGCAAAAGCATCGCAGCTAAAATGAACTCTGAAAGTGCCATGACTGTTTCTCCTCATGAAAGTTACCTGAATGCAACACAACATGAACCGAAATCAATGAGGCCTACTTCATTATAAGTAGACCAAGATGCGCTATACTTCCTATTTTCATTAAAAACTCTATTTTGATCCACACTAAAACGCAATCGAGATAACTTACACGCAAAGTTAATGCCAAACCCTTTATTCTTTTAAATCATACCTAGAAAGTTCCGCCTTTGACCTTTAAATCGGTTGCTCCTAAGGTTTTTCCTTCTTCTTGCGCCTTGATACTAGGCATCTAAAGCCTAACTTTTAAGCAGCCCCCTTGTGCAATAAAATTATTGACACTTTTTAAAATACTTAACTTATTTAATAGCATAACTTTATGTCTAATCGTATGGGCTTATGTAACTGCTGGCACACTGTTTGCACAGAAGTTCTTCTGTGTTTTCTTATTACTTTGCATCTTTGAGGATTGTAAACATGAAAAGGCTTCTTTTTTCTTTGGTGGGATTTCTGCTGTTAAGCAACCTCTCATCTCTCCATGCGCAGGCGGCACCTGAAAAGGAAAAGCCCGCACCAACGATTGCTGAACTGGCTGAAGAGCTCAAAAAGGTGAAGGAAGAGGCTGACACAGCAATTGCTGAGGCCAAACTTGGTGGCCATAACGCCTGGATGCTTACCTCCTCCGCATTGGTTATGCTTATGGTTCCTGGCTTGGCTTTGTTTTACGGTGGCATGGTGCAACGAAAGAATGTTCTTGCAACCATGATGGAAAGCATGGCTTCTCTTTCCGTGGTGGGTGTTTTCTGGATCGTATGTGGGTATGGCTTGGCCTTTGGCCCTTCCGTGATTCAATGGGGCGATGCTGGTGGTTTAATTGGCTGGCACCCTAAGTTTTTCTTTCTTCAGGGTGTAGAAACAACTGATATTCTTCCTGCTACCAGCACTCCTGTTTATACTCATGTGCTTTTTCAAGGAATGTTTGCAATCATCACTCCTGCGCTGATCAGCGGTGCGATTGCTGAACGCATTCGATTTGTTCCTTTCACCATATTTTCAATTCTTTGGGTCACCATTGTCTATTGCCCCTTGGCTCACATGGTTTGGGCTTTCGACTGGTTCTATGACAAACCACTTGATGAAGGCCTTGGCTTGGGCGGTTCTGCAATCGGCCTCTTGGGCAAATGGGGCGCTCTCGACTTTGCTGGTGGCACCGTGGTTCACATTGCAGCAGGCTTTGCTGGCTTGGCTTGTTCCTTAGCGCTTCGTAAACGAATCGGTTTCCCTTCCCATGTAGTTCGACCTAACAGTATGGTACTTACCCTTCTTGGCGCAGGCCTTTTATGGTTTGGATGGTTTGGCTTTAACGGTGGTAGCGCAGTTGCTTCCAACTTCCTTGCTACTTCCGCTTTTGCTGCTACTCAAGCTGCAGCCGCTGCTGCTGGGTTAAGCTGGATGTTGGTGGAATACCTTCACAAAGGTAAACCTACCGCTCTGGGCCTTGCTTCTGGTATTGTTGCAGGCTTGGTCGCGGTCACCCCCGCTGCTGGATTTGTCTACATTTGGGGTGGTTTAATCATCGGCTTAATTGCTGGCGCATTTTGCTACGGTGCAGTTCAGGTTAAATCAATCCTAGGTTATGATGATACGCTCGATGCCTTTGGTGTGCATGGGATTGGTGGGTTTCTAGGCGCAATCTTAACAGGTGTATTTTGCTTTTACTCAGTGAACTCCATGGGTACGGATGGTTTTGTTACCCCCGAAGCAACGGTTAAGAAGCAAATTGCTGAACTTGAAAAGAAAGCTGAACCTGATCGATCTGCAGGCGATAAGGCGAACATCGCAAAGCTTAAGGATTGGACTCCTACCGGGCAGGTGATGATTCAAATCAAAGCTAGTATCTTTTCAGCTTTGTTTGCTTTCATCCTTAGTTATGCTCTTGCAATGGGTGTTCAAGTTATGACCGGTTTTAACTTTAGTACCGATCTTAATTCTGAATCAGAGGGCCTTGATGAAACCGAGCATGGAGAAACGGGTTTCGACTTCGGCACCACTTTCTCCTCCGCAAAGGCATCTGCGCCCCGATCCGCACTTTCTCCTCCTAATAAGGGTAAGGGCTATATCATTGCTCTCGATGGCCCTAAGGAAGAGGATGTTCGTAAAGTTTGGTCTGACATGTGTCAAGCCGGGAAAACTCCTCCCTCCGATGATTTCAAGAAGGTTTATCCTTATCTGACAACCATCAATGGGAATAAGTTCAAGTTCAGGGGAGGCGACCCGAATCATATTAAAGATTCTCTGTCGAGCCTGTTCCAGAAAAAGCTAAACACCCCGGTGAAGGCTACTGTTGAAGCGTAATCCCCTGGAATACCAGCCTGTGGTTGCTAGCAGGCTGGTGTTCCCCCTTATTTCTCCATCCCTTATTTCTTTTTAGAAGAGAGTACTTAACAATGAAAATGATAGTTGCGATTATTCGTCCCGAACGACTTGAGGAAGTCCAAGCTGCTCTTAACGAACGCGATGTTTACCTCATGACCGTTACTGAAGTTCGAGGTTGCGGCAGGCAGCGGGGTTATACAGAGGTTTATCGAGGCACCGAGATTCAGATCAAGTTACTTCCAAAGCTTAAAATCGAAATTGCTGTTACCGATGCTTTTGTAGAAGCCACCATCGAAGCTATTGTTCATGCAGCAAGAACACCTGAAACCGGTCAAGTTGGAGATGGGAAAATATTTGTCCTTTCCCTCGAAGATTGTGTTCGCATCCGAACCGGGGAAAAAGGCGCCATCGCTATCGGGCCATGATCTTCTCTTGTTCTTATCAAACCTAGGCAGGGGCAAGGATGCTCCTGTCTTTTTTTATTTCATGCCTTGCTCTGTCAGCCATCGTTTCCATTCCGATTGCGACTTCCTCACACTCTCAGAATTAGAGAAATCATCCGGACCGAAGTCTTTACCACTCGCTATTTTAACCAATGCCCCTCGCGCTGCCTTTTGTACTCCTGCATTTGAATCTGAAAGTAAAGGTACCAAATCTTCCGCACCCTTTGTTGCTTTTAGGTTACCCATTGCCTCTGCTGCTTTTTGTCTTAACAACGGGTTCGTATCTTTCAAAAACTCCTGCATCTCTCCTATCTTTAATTTCCGCATCTTTTCCTGCAGCAACTTTATTGATGGTTCTTTCACTTCAGGATAAAAACTCACCGCAAATAGTCCCAACCCTTGTAGCGATTCATGATCGCCACGCCTTCCTAATTCTTGTGCCATCAATTTATGCTTCTGCTGGTTTTCTTCTTCCTGCAATGATTTC
>QWPF01000084.1 GCA_003671255.1 Planctomycetota bacterium
GTATCTTCTTTGATGGCCAAATCTTCGATGCCTATGTATTCATCAACGACCTGCTGCGCCAGGCGAAAAGATCCATTATCCTAATAGACAACTTTGTGGATGACAGCGTTTTGCAGCAGCTTGCCAAACGCAAGAAAGGCATCAGTGCGACGATCCTTACTAAAATTATAGGAAAGGCCCTGAATCAGGACCTAATTAAACATAACGCCCAGTATTCACCCATAACCATTCAAGAATTCTCTGAAAGTCACGATCGCTTTCTTATTCTCGATGGCGAAACCGTCTATCATCTTGGTGCGTCAATGAAAGACCTAGGCAAGAAGTGGTTCGCATTCTCGAAGATGGATATAAGCGGGTTGAAGTTGATGGAACGGGTTGAAGCCATTCTGGGGAAATTTCAGGGGTGACTTTGGCCACATCGGGCCTGAAGGGGCCGTTCTACCAGCCTAGGGTCCAACCCTAGGAAATAATTTGGGTTTCTTTAAATCATTGCAAAGGTAAGAAGTGAAAGAGCGGGATAGGGGAGTCGGACCCCTCTCACAGCCTTGGGAAGGCTGGGCACAACCGATATACCAATCCCGCACGAAGATAATTTTATAAGTGCAAGGCATCGCAATCAAGGTCATAAAAGAATGAAGGGTTGAAGCGCGCTGATTCAAAGCTAAAAGGTGCGGTATTTCTGCAATAACATCTGGTAAATACGCAGGAAAGGGCGCTTGACTAAAATTCATTCGAATGCGAAAATCATTTTAGTAAATCAGCGTTACCCTCCTGCCTAGCAATCCTTGTTGTTTCTTTTGGCATCAATACGAATCAGGCTTTCATCTTTTAATCCAACCCAAATGTGAAAGGTAGTTGTTATGACCATGCAAAAATACTTGAAGAAAATCGTGCTCGTTAGTTGTCTGGTAACAGCCATGGGAATGGTTTCAATTACTCAGGCTCAGGATCAGGCCCCGGTCCGGGCGCAAATTCTCGGCGGAGGTGGTGGCGGATTCCAGCCCGGCGCTGCTGTGGGTGATTATCTTTACCTTCCTGCATATCAAATTCTTAGTTCTTCGCAGGTGCAAAAAGAAGTGAACATTACGGCAGAGCAAGTCGGGAAGCTCAAAGAAATAGCGAAGAAGTTTCAGCAGAATGGTTGGAAGCAGCAACCTCAAGTGGATTGGACCAAGCTGAATGAAGCAGAGCGCAAAACCAAGACCGAAGAAATCCGCAAAGAGTACGACAAATGGGCCGCAGAATCCAAGAAGCTTACCGAGGCTGCACGCAAGGAAATCGATGCATTGCTGACGCCTGAACAACTAACGAAAATTCAAGATATCGAATTAAGGCAACAAGGTGCGCCGATGCTTTTGTATGGATACAACAATCTTTCAGAGAAGCTAAAGCTAACGGAAGAGCAAAAGAAAAAGCTTGGTCAGCAAAAGGAAGAGATGCAGAAGAAGCAGGCGGAAATCCAAAAAGAGATGTCTGCGATTGCAGATAAAGCTAATCGGGCGGCACTAGAAGTACTGACCCCGCAACAGATATTGGAACTGAAAAAATTAAAGGAAGAAGGCTTTCGCACCTTGGCGAATCCGGTGCAGCTTAAGAAGAAAGATTGAGGATCAGGGTTTGGGAGAAGCAGGTTGAAAATTCATTGCAGCGGAATTCATGCAGTAGCGCAGGCCTGTTGGTTTGGGGCCATCTTCAAAAACATGGCCCAGATGGGCGTCGCATTTTGCACAAAGCACTTCGGTGCGGACGCTGAAAAAAGAACGATCGGATTCCAAGGCGACATTGTCTTGGGCGATGGGTTGAAAAAAGCTGGGCCAACCGGTGCCTGATTCGTACTTGGTCGTGGAAGGAAAGAGTGGAAGATCGCAGCAGACGCAATGGTAGATGCCTTCTTTTTTGTTATCCCAGGTAGCGCCTGTGAAAGCGCGTTCGGTTCCTTTTTTGCGTGCGACTTTAAATTGCTCTGGGGTTAGCTGTGTCATCCACTCTGCATCTGATTTTTTAATTTTATCGGTCATGGGAATCCCCTTTGGAATAGCTGAAATCGACATGTCGCGTTTGCAACCCGAGCAAGCAAGTGAGAGCACAAAGATAAACGCAAGGTACTTCATTAATTAATTATAGTCATGTTAAAAATGAAGAGTCAAATTTTACTGCCCTTGTTTGGAGCGTAATAGCCATTCATCGAGAAGTTTGCCAATGCCTTGGTAGGTAAAATCGATGTTGGCGATTTCATTTCCAATTTCCACAGCTTTGGCGAAATCGTTTTCGGAGGCATAGCTAAGGGCCAGACTGAAGAGGATTTCTTTGCGGAAGGAATCCTCGGTTTGCGGGAGAGATTTCAAGGCATCTTCTAGATTTCTGCGTGCGAGCGTGGCATTGCCCTTGATGGAAAAGCACTTGCCCAAAGAGATTAGAGCTTTCCAAGAAAGTCTGGGGTCTTTTCGAGATTGTTGGAGTTCAGTAATTGCTGCATCGATTTCGCCTAGTTCGACAAGCATTTGACCGAGTTCGAGTTTGGAAGCCATATTGGCGGGATCTGCTTCGACGCGGAGTTTAAGCAGTTCGGAGTCGCGTCTGCGTTGTTCGGTTTTGAGGCAGTCTTCAGCAATTTTAGCAAAGGGCCAGGTTTTATCCTGGGAAAGAATATGTTTGAGTTCATCGATGCGCTTAGTGAGGATAAGCTTTTCGAGGTGAGCAATTTCGAGAAGGAGTTTTTTATCGCCCTCGGATTGCACGATGCCAATGCGTAGGATACTTTCCGCTTCTTCAAGGCGGTTGGCTTTTTTAAGCAGGTTGGTCAGTTCGATGTAGTAGGGCGCCCATTGGGGTTTTTCTTGAATTAAGGTTCTGATTCTTTGTTCTTCAGCGAGAGCGGTAACTTCCTTGGGGGCTGAGCTGATAATAACATCTCTGTTATCAGTCATGCGTTTCATGGTTTCAGAGGCACCAAGTTCCTTGGCCCGATCTTTGGCTTCTTGATCGGAAGGATTAAGGCGGAGGATTTTTTCCCAGAGGATGCGGGCAGAGCGAAAATCTTGTTGTCTTTCGAGGAATTCTGCGAGGTCTTGGAGTATTTCCAAATCATTGGGGGATATTTTTAAAGCGGATTGGAAGAGCCAGCTTGCGGTATCGTTAAAGCCAAGGCCATCTGCAGCACGGCCCATAACACGCATGGCTGCGCTATCCCATGGATTATAAGTGAGGCCTTCTTCGCCAGCTTCGAGGGCTTTTGCGAACTGCGAGGATTTAAGCCAACCTTGTACTCTGGATTTTGTGGATCGCCCGAGTCCAAACCCGCTTGGAGGTTTGTTGTCGAGTTTTTTCATTTGTGCATCGCGGAGTTTTTTTCTGCACTGCAGATTGCCTGGGTCGCGTTCGCAACAATCGATGTAGAGTTGGATGCCCGCATCGAAGTCGCCATGTAGAATTCGATTTGCAGCGGTGGCAGCCATTTCATTGATGGTATCTTTCAGGCTGATGGAGTGGGATTCTTCTTCAATGGGCCCTGTATCTGGGAGCGAATCGAAGTTAACTTCGGCCCAGCCGAAGGAGCCTTTTTCTGCTTCTTGGGTGATATTTTTGACAGAATCTTCGAGGGTGGGAATCCAAGCCATGGGCCTTGCGAGGGAATCTTGGATTTCGAGAATAAGGCCGCGCAGGAAGGGATCTTTCTGCCCGAGAAGTTCTTTGAAGATTTGAGAATCGTTGGGGTTTTCGAGGTCGTGTTTGGAGAAGAGCAAGCCTTGTTCGGGGGCTTTTTCTTTAAGGAATTTAGGGCCCATCACCTTGATAGCGGTAAGTGAGGTATAGAAGAGCAGCAGGGGGAAACGATCAGCGAGCGGGCCGTAGATGCCTTCCTTAAGCCTGCCTGGGTGTTGATAATCGGGGTTGGAAATTTCGAGAATATTGCGGTGGGCGAGGCTGGGTACCCAGATGTTATCGTAATCAAGCAGGATCAATACGCCTCGTTCATCGGAGGCATTGCTGCCCAGCATGATATGATCGGGTTCGATGCAGCAGTGTGCGAGCCCGGCACGGTACATTTTTCTTTCGATGCGAAGGACTAAGCGGGCCAGTTTGTCAAGAATTCTGGGAACGCCTGCAGCCCGGAAGATGAACTCTCTAAAAGGAACGCCCTCGATCCAATCCATGAGAAGAACGGGGTTGGTTTCGCCTTGGATGGTGGTGCCTTGGGGGATGAATTTGCAGGGAACGATAAAGGAGATGTCGTTGTTTTTTTTGATATCTGCAAGATGTTGATAGCGCAGTTCCAAGACCGGATCATTCCAGTGGTAGCATTTGAGCGCCATTTTTTTATTGGAGGATTTGTCGCGCATCTGGTAGATGCGAGAGCTTTTGCCTTCGCAAACAATAAGCTTGCCATTGGAATCTAAGGAAGGCTCCAAGGTTTGAAGAAGTTCAGACTGAAAACAACTGGCACCCTTTTTAAGTGCGCTTTCCAGTTCTTTGTAAAAGCTGCTGCTAATGCGCTATCCCTTTAAAACACTCAAATTTGATCAATCACTAAAGTATAAGCTCTTATAAATTAAGAATCAATGATTCTATGCTTTATTGATTTTACCTAAGGGGTTGAACTTGTTGGATTTAACGCTTGGGAGGCGTGTAAATGGCACATAAGGGCCGGGGTTAGTAATCGGATAAGACTTCGCCATCATTACGGCTTGCGAGCCTGCGGAAAGTTTCTTCGGAAATATTGACAGCAACGCTTCGAACGCCGCCATCACAAAAAGCGAACTGAATAATACCAAAATGATAGCTACCAAAGCGCCAATCGAGGTCATCAACGGTGCTAGCGATTCTGTGTTGGGGGCTGGAAACTCTGGAGATGGAAAGGTAGATATCGCCATTGTAGATGGAGGAATCAAAGGTGCCTACGCCCCATTTAGAAATGGGGACATGTTTTTCGCCAGCTAAAAGGGTGTTGGAAAGGCCATCGCGAATCATGTTGAAGTTATAGCCTCTCCCACTCGAGGAGGGGAAAGCGCCATCGTTGTTAAAGAAGGTAGCGCCGCCCACGGAAGCAGCTTTGGATTCGGTGCCCATGTTGACAGCGTAATCGCTGAGGGCCCCGGGAACATGCTGGCCCTTGGAGATGGTATCAACATCGCCTGAAATGCTAACGCCCGCTGCAGCGGGAGAACGCCTTTCGGGGCAGAACATCACCTTGACACCGGTTTCGCGTGCAACTTGGTTTTGCTGGTAGTAGGTTTTGGAAGTGTCCCACTTGCGATAAAGATTTTCTTGTTCGAGGTTGGGAAGGATAAGCACAGCCCAACTAGCGCCTTGATCGCTAACCCGGGTAGCGGGCAGGGTATCGAAAGTGCTGTGGTAAAGCCACATGGATAAGCCAACTTGTTTAAGGCTATTGGCACAGGAGATGCGATTAACTGCGCCGCGCGCTTTCTGAACTGCGGGCAGCATAAGCCCGATTAAAACAGAAATAATGCTCATTACCACTAATAGTTCAATCAGGGTGAAAGCAGCTTTTTTCGTACGGGTATTAATCTTGAGCAACATGGCAAATATTCCTAACAGAATGGTACACTTAATTATACCACGAAAGATTAAGGGGTGATCATTTTGAAAGGTATTATCATGATAATTTTACCTTCCTGCTGCTGCCCATCCTTATCTAGAACGGGTTCTTCCCCAAAAGCCTTGGCTGGAAGTAGCAGCCTAAGTTCTTCAAACTTGGTCTTGGGCGCATCAAAAGTTAATGTTTCTTCGATCATTTTGCCTGCGAAAACTGTTTTGGTAGGTTCATCAAGCTTGATAGCTCCTGGGTTTGCAGGGGGTTTCCATGAAGGTAATTCAGAGCCATCGGTATCGTAAAGCTTTACCCCATTGCCATAAGATTGCCAGTTGGAAAAATCGAAGGGCTTTTCGTAACCTGCGTTAAATACTTTGATAAGCACAGTGATTTTTGCATCTTTGGTGAACTTCTTGACCTTGCTCTGTGTGTACTCAATTTTGCGATATCGGACTTCGCCAACCACTGCCCGAATGTCGTTTCGTTGAATACCGTACTGGGATGAATTAACAGGCTGATCAGGTTTTTCGGGTAGGAAGGGTCGTTCCCCCGGCGCAACCAGCACGAATTTGTCTTTGATCGATATTGATTTAGGCTTTTCTCTATATTCACGAAACCAATCGGGAGAATTGATGATGATCATTATGGTGGGCACGCTGATGAGTAATGCGATTGCGGGGAAGGTGAAACGCTTTGCGATGCTTCCTTCTAAAATAGCGGAATAAATTGCGAGCCCCATCCCTGCAATGCCCAGAGGGATGACGAGGTAATCGATCACGGGGAAAGAAGCAGCAAGCAATGAGATGCAACTTAAGAAGACTGCAACCAGCCCGAGGAAATTATCGACTGCAGTGCCATCGCCAGAAAACCAATCGAGTTTGCGTTCGGAATAGCGAGGCTTTGCTTCCGGTGTGTATTCTACATCAATGCTATTAGAACGAGACTTGGAGGGCGGGTTGTATTCCACATCGATGCTTGATTCTACGGGTTTTTTTATCGTTCTAGTAACCTCTTTCTTTTCTTCTTTTTCCTGCTTTTGGGGTTCCGGTTCCTTGAAAGTAAAGATTTCAGGTGCGGGATTGGAAGAAGCATCGGGAAGTATGCGGAAGGGTTTGTTGCATGCGCTGCAATCCATACTCGAACCGATGGATCTTTGTTGCACTGTATATTTGTTGCCACAACTTGGGCATTTGGTGACAAAAGGCATAAATCGTAACCCTCTGAAAAACTGTATGCAAAACAATCAGCTTATAAAGATATCTTACACCATTTAAAACCATTCATGGTGTTATGCCATGAATTTAAGCATGCGAGCGTAAGGCTCCTGCCAACGATCCGGATTCTTCGGAGTAAAAGTTTGCAGTGGGAAAGATCGTTTGACCACTTCGCGAGCTTCTGAAAGTGAACCAAGCAACCCCAACCCCATGGCTTGCATCAATACATTGCCCACTGCAGTTGCTTCCGAAGGGCCAGCTACCACCGTGCGATTGCAGGCATCTGCGGTGAACTGGCACAGCAGGGCATTCTGGCACCCACCCCCTACAACATGAATGGTTTCGATTTTCTCGCCTGATAATTCTTCCAGCCTTTCCATCACCCAGCGATATCGCACCGCCAAGCTTTCCAATGCACAGCGCACAAATGCTCCGGGCGAGGTAGGAATCTTCTGCCCTGTTTTGTTGCAAAAAGCAGCAATGGCTTTGGGCATATCCAAGGGCACGATAAAGCCATCATCATCCGGGTAGATCAGCGACTCAAACGGGGTTGCTTCTGCCGCTAGGCGTGTCAGTTCTTCGTAGCCATACTCTTTTCCAGATCGAATCCAGGACCTTCTGCATTCTTGCACCAGCCAAAGGCCCATGATGTTTTTGAGAACCCTAGTAGTACCCTTTACGCCTCCTTCATTAGTGAAATTAAAGGCGAGGGCTTTTTCAGTCACCTGAGGCTTAAGCGTTTCGATCCCCATCAGCGACCAGGTTCCCGAACTGATGTATGCCCAAGGTGATTTACCCGCAGGAACTGCAGCCACCGCAGAGGCGGTATCATGCGTTGCGGGGGCAATGACGGGGGCAGCGTTGATTCCTGTTTCCTGCAGAATTTGCTGGCGTAATGGCCCAAGCACTGTGCCAGGCTGAACTAGCGTGCCCAGAAGTTCGGGTGCGATGCCAAACGCTTTTAAAACTTCAGAAGAATATGCCCGCTTGTTTGGGTCGATCATCTGACTTGTCGATGCATCTGAATATTCGTTTACCTTGATGCCTGTAAGAAAGTAGTTAAACAAGTCAGGCATGAAAAGAAGATGCTTTGCGGATTCAAGAATGCTCGAGTGATCGCGCTGCAATGCGAGCAGTTGGAAGAGCGAGTTAAAGCGCATGAACTGGATGCCGGTATGTTGATAAAGAACTTCCTTGGGCATTTTCTGGAAGGCGAGTTCGAGGATGTTTTCGGTATGTTGATCGCGGTAATGTCTGGGGTTGCCAAGAAGGGTGCCATCTTTTGCTAACAATGCGAAATCGACGCCCCAGGTATCGACCCCGATACCATCGATATGAGAGGCTTGCGATGCAGCGATACGAATGCCCTCGAGCATTTCGCGGTAAAGATCGAGAGCATCCCAATGGAAGTTGCCCAGAGCTTTAACAGGCCGGTTGGGAAAGCGATGCACCACATCCAGAGTGATCATATTGCCATCAAAAGTGCCAATGATGGCTCTGCCACTTTCCGCGCCATAATCGAATGCCAGTAGGTTTTTAAATGCAGCCATAATCTCTTCAATGGTTCGGTGGTAATCAAAGTATTGGTCGGGCAGGCAATAACGCTCGCCTAAAATCCCATACCTGTTCACAATTTACAACAAATGTTGCAATTAACGCTACAATATTAATACGGAAGTTGTTCTTGAAGGGGTGTTACTTATGAATGCAATACTTAAACCGCTGGTTCTATTCGATGGGTTATGCCCATTGTGTCAGGGAAGCGTAGCCTGGCTAAAAAGGTTGGACTGGTTTAAAGCAGTGGATTTTAAAGATGCACGCGACCCTGCAAACATCCCTTCCATGGATCCCCCGCTTGCTCTTTCTCGATTATTGGAAGAAATGCATCTCGTGACCACAGACCTTAAAAAGTCGTTGCACGGGTTCAAAGCATTTAGGTATATATCTTGGCGCATACCACTGTTATTTCTTTTGGCTCCTTTTATGTATATCCCTGGCATCCCTTGGCTAGGCCAGAAGATTTATCTTTGGGTTGCACGAAATCGTTTCAATCTTGTGCCGTGTAAAGATGGCGTATGCCATCTGCCCATTTCCCAGAAGAAGAAATAAGAATAGCCACGGAAGGACACGGAATTAAAACACATCTTTCAGAGCCGGATGCGTTAGCGACGGTTTCTTTTTTTGCAGGCGCATAAAAAATTACAATTTCTACCAACCCAAAGCGCAAGCGAAGGATTCTTAGATATTTAACATTCAAATCTTTCATAAATAAGATAAAGTAAGTGCTTCCATTAGTTTTAAAAAGTGAAGAGATTAGAAGATGCCGGTTGCCTTGGAAACATTCCTGTCGCAGTTATCAAGTTCTGGAATCGTTCCCGAAGAAAAACTGAAGGTAGTGGTAAGTAAAAAAGCGAGCTTTGCAGATGGCGAAGCATTGGCTCGGGATATGATCAAATCAAGGTTGCTAACTAAATATCAGGCGGAACAAATATTGGGTGGTAAAGGAAAAAGCCTGACGATGGGCAAGTATCAGATATTAGAAAAGATAGGCGCTGGAGGCATGGGTCAGGTATACAAGGCGTTCCATTCAAATACGGAAAGAGTAGTTGCAATCAAGGTGATTCTTGGGAAAGGTAAAATTGAACCTGAGGTTGTTAAGAGGTTTGAACGAGAAGTAAAAGCAGCAGCGAAGTTAGTGCATTCGAATATTATCACGGTGTTTGATGCAGACCAAGCCGATGGCAGAATTTTTATGGTGATGGAGTACATCAAGGGGGATGATCTTGGAGAAATTTTGCGAAAGAAAGGTCAATTAAGTGTTAGTGAAACAGTAAATTATATATTGCAAGCTGCCAGGGGATTGAAGTATGCGCATGATCAGGGGGTAATTCATCGGGATATCAAGCCTGGGAACATCTTGGTTGATTCGAGTGGGAATGTAAAAATAGTGGATATGGGTTTGGCGAAAATTGAGATCAAAGGAGATGAAGAAGAGTTATCCAAGTTGACTGCAGACTTATCTGTCATGGGTACGATTGATTATATGTCACCCGAACAAGCAGAATCTACTAAGGATGTGGATTCCCGAGCGGATATTTATAGTTTGGGAGCAACTCTTTATTATGTGTTGATGGGTGAAGTGCTTTACCCAGGAAAAAACATAATCCAAAAAATATTATCGCATAGAGAATCGCCGATTCCTTCGCTTCGTATTAATAGGCCTGATGTGCCTCCTAGTCTAGATATGATATTTACCAAAATGGTAGCAAAGAAAGTGGAAGATCGCTATTCAAGTATGGCGGAGGTAATTTCTGCTTTATCAAAATTGGAGGTGGGAACTGAAGGGGATTCGGCTGGAACAGAAGATAAGCTTACAACGCATTTTGAACGAGGAAGTCATCCGGAAACAGTAGGTTTTAAATCTTTTAAGACTATTGTTAGCAAAAAATTGAATAAAGAAACATTGATGCATGTAACTGGCAAAACAGTTGCATATATAAGTGGCATTTTTAGAAAAACTAACAATCATAAAGTATTAGCGGCTACAGGAATAATTGTTTTGGTGTTATTGGTTTTAATGTTGTTGAAGAAGCCGGCGGATTCAAATATTAACCCGAAGCCGAATGAACCTTTAAAGATGGGTCTGAGTTCGCCGGGGACCTCTGGCAAGGAAGAGGTAGTGGATTTAGGCAAAGACATCAAGTTGGATTTGGTGTTAATCCCTGTGGGGAAGTTTATGATGGGAGACCCGGGGGCAGATCATGAGGTAACCCTTACGAAACCCTTTTACATGGGTAAGTATGAGGTAACGCAGGAGCAGTGGGAAAGTGTCGTGGGGAATAACCCAAGTAGTAAAACTAAAGGTGCAAAGTTACCAGTAACGGATGTATCGTGGAATGATTCTCAGGATTTCATTAAGAAGTTGAATGCGAAGACCAATGGTGGTTATAGATTGCCCACTGAGTCTGAATGGGAATATGCATGCAGGGCAGGCACTAAAACAGCGTATTCGTTTGGGGATGTCCTTACCAAGAGTGATGCAAATTATAATGAGCCTGGGGGCCGCATAAAGGAAGTAGGAAGTTACAAGCCGAATGCGTTTGGTCTTTACGATATGCATGGGAATGTATGGGAGTGGTGTGAGGATTGGTATGGAGATTATCCAGCGGGCTCAGCAATAGATCCGATGGGTCCAGCGACTGGAGATCGCCGTGTGATGCGGGGCGGGTCTTTCGTCAACTATGTTTCGCATGTTCGCCCTTCCCACCGGAACAGCAACTCGCCGACCAGTCGGAGCTTCGTCGCTGGGCTCCGTTTGGCGAGGACAGTGGATATTAAAACTGCCGTTGCCGAACCTGCAGTACCTAAATCAGATCCTACGGGGGTAATGCCAGCGGGTAATCTATTAGTGGCACCTTTTACTGAAGCCAAAGCCAAGGAATTGCAAAAATCGGTAGCGAAGAGTTTGCAGAAGGAAGTGGAAGAGGTTGTGGATCTCGGCAAAAGCATAAAATTGGATCTGGTGTTAATCCCTGCCGGAAAGTTCAGGATGGGATCGCCAGTGACTGAACAAGGCCGGCGTGATGATGAAACGCAGCACGAAGTAACACTTACCAAGCCATTTTACATGGGTAAATATGAAGTAACGCAGGAGCAATATGAAGCCGTAATTGGGAATAATCCAAGTAAAGGAGCTATAGGGGCAAAGTTACCAGTAACGGATGTATCATGGGAAGATTGCCAGGAGTTTATCAAGAAGTTGAATGCGAATACGAGTGGGGGATATAGGTTGCCAACAGAGGCAGAATGGGAATATGCCTGCAGGGCGGGAACAACGACAGTGTATTCGTTTGGGGATGTCCTTACCAAGAGTGATGCAAATTATAATGAGCCTGGGGGCCGCATAAAGGAAGTAGGAAGTTACAGGCCTAATGCATTTGGCCTTTACGATATGCACGGGAATGTATGGGAAAAGTGTGAAGATTGGGTCGCACCGTATCCGGAGGGCGCAGTGACAGATCCGAAAGGGCCAGTAACGGGGACAAACCGTGTGTTGCGGGGCGGGTCTTTTAACGACTATGGGTCGAGGGTTCGTTCTTCCAACCGGATCACCTTCGCCGCGCCGACCTATCGGAGCAACGCCGGTGGGTTCCGTTTGGCGAGGACTCCATAATTACTGCTTAGCCCCCTTACTGCTTGTTGCTTATTGCTTTGGTATTAGAAAGCCTCCCCGAAGAAGATTTGTATAGATAAATCAAAGGGTTCAGGTCTCTTTTTGGCTGCCCCCGTCAATAACGCATCCTGTTCTGAAAAATTATTCTGGTCTTCCTTTGCGACCTTTGCGGATGCCAAGGTTGTAAATGCTAAGTGATTGAACTGGAAATGATCTTAGAGAAGTGGGAAAATCAAAAGCATGAGGGCACTTCAACTTCTAATCCTGATTTTGCTGATGAGTTCGGAATCAGCAGTTGCGCAGCAGCAGAAAAAACCTGCTGCAGTTAGCAAGGTAACCCCCGTTGAAGTTGTCGTATTGAAAAAAGGCA
>QWPF01000085.1 GCA_003671255.1 Planctomycetota bacterium
GCCAGAACCTGAGATTGGGGCCCAAGAATCATCTCACCTGCCACCGAAAAAAATTCAGATCAAAGATGCTTTAATACTTTTAAAAACTCCCTCCATCATTTTTAACATCCTTGGCATGACCGCCAACACTTTTGCAATTGGCGGGATCGCCTACTGGTTCCCCTACTATGTTTCGATTTTCAGGCAGAACGGTACCGAACAAGAAGCTGGAATTATAATGGGCTTGCTGATTGTTATTTCTGGATTGCTGGCTACTTTGTGCGGGGGATTCGCTGCAGATTACTTTTCTCGTTATCACAAAGGTGCTTATTTCCTTGTGTCTGGCATTGGGATGATTATAGGTTTCCCGCTATTTCTTGCTGTTCTTTATGTCCCTTTTCCTTTCGCTTGGGTTTTAATTTTCATATCTTGTTTTTGCACCTTTTTGAATACTGGCCCAACCAATGCCATCCTCTTGAATGTTTCACCACCTTTGCTTCGACCCATGGCCTTTGCAATCACTATTTTCATGATTCACGCGTTGGGGGATGCCATTAGCCCATGGATTATTGGGGGAATTGCAGATAGTTTCCCATTTGAAAGAACCATCACAGTTGATGGGCAAGATATTGTTGAAAAAGTAGGCAACTTAAACGCTGGTTTCGTAGCCGTATCCGTCATGTACTTTCTAGCAGGGGTATTCTGGCTACTAGGGGCAAAACATTTGGAATCTGACACACTAAAAGCCCGTTCACTAAACCTTTAACATCTGGAATCTTTAATCCTACACCTTTATCACTGGTTAAACCCAACTAAACCACGCATAAATCTTGGGGTGAAAAGATATTTCACTCATCCACTTTTACTTGCAATACCCCAGTGTTTCCTCTATTCTTATTCTATTGGTATTAGTTCACACCTAAGAGAAAATCAATATGTTTCGAGTTCCTGCATTTACTTTAGTTAGTGCTACTTTTTTTTTAGTTTCATATTCAATGGCTGAAGACTGGCCCCAATGGCGTGGCCAAAATCGTGACGGTATTTCCTCTGAAAAGGGGTTGCTTCAATCTTGGCCAACTTCAGGCCCTAATTTGCTTTGGACTTTTAAAGACGCAGGTATTGGATATTCAGGCCCCGCAGTCGTTGGCAATAATCTTTTTATGATGGGTGTTCAAAACGATTCTGAGTCGATCTTTGCCCTCGATACCAATACAGGCAAACAACTTTGGTCCACTCCAATCGGCAAGCCCTACCCGAACAAATGGGGAGGAGGACCTCGAAGCACTCCTTCTTTTGATGCTGGCAAAGTTTATGGTATCAGTGGTGAAGGCGACCTTATTTGTGTTGATGCAAAGTCAGGAAAAAAAGAATGGCTTGTATCACTTGCAAAGGAACTCGAAGGCAAAGTAATGAAAATATGGGGGTTCAGCGAATCTCCCCTGATTGATGGAAATAAAGTTGTCTGCAGCCCAGGCGGAGCTAAGGGTTCGATTGCAGCATTGGACAAAACCACTGGCAAGGTTCTTTGGCGCACTACAGATATCAAAGATGAAGCGTCGTATTCTTCCATCGTCAAAGCACGGATTGGCAAGCACGATGTCTACCTTCAAATGACTGCAGGTGGGTTGGTGGGTGTTGATGCCAACACTGGTAAAAAATTGTTTTCTGAAAAGGTTGGAGTTAATGGCATTGCGATTATCCCAACTCCCATATTCCATGACAACAAGGTTTATGTCACTTCGGATTACAAGGCTGGCTGTGGTTTGGTCAGCCTTACTCCCACCGATTCAGGTATCGTTTCGAAAATTGTTTATGAAAACAAGGTAATGGAAAATCATCATGGCGGCGTTGTTTTATTGGATGGCCATATTTATGGCGCATCGGGCAATTGCAATGATCGTTCTGCACGCTGGAAATGCCAGAATCTGCTTACCGGCGAGGCCAAGTGGGAATCGGAAAAACTGAATCAAACCGGTTCTCTTACCGTTGCGGGAGGCAGGCTCTATATTTACGGCCAAAATGATGGTACCGTTGTTCTTGTCGAACCTAGCACGAAAGAATGGATTGAAACCGGAAGGTTTAAAATCCCTGAAACAACCAAGATTGAAAGGCAATCTGGAAAAATCTGGACTCACCCTGTCGTAAGCAATGGCAAACTTTTTCTACGCGACTTAGATCTTGTCTTTTGCTTCGATGTATCTTCCAAATAATATCCTCTCTCTGGAGACCTGCAATGAGTAGCAAATACAAATTATCGCTTGGCTTTCTTGTCTTATTTTCCGCCACTAGTTTTTTATTTGCTGAAGACTGGGCAGGGTTCAGAGGTTCAGATCGTTCAGGGCATTCAAAGGAATCCAAATTGCTTGCAACTTGGCCCAAAGACGGCCCCAAGCAGGCTTGGCTTTTTAAAGATTGCGGCACGGGTTACTCCTCACCTGCGATTGTTCAAAACAACATTTACATCATGGGGGCGCGCAAAGGCGAGGAGCTTCTTTTAAAAATCGACTCTACTGGAAAAGAGCTTTGGAACGCCAAGATTGGCCCTGTTTTTGACTTTAAAGGCAACAAATGGAGTGGCGGACCTAATGGCTCCCCTACTGTTGATGATAATCTCGTTTTTGCCTTGGGTAGTCAGGGAAATTTAATTTGTTCAGATGCCAAAACTGGTCAAATCGTTTGGAAAAAAGATCTCCCCAAAGATTTATCTGCTGAAGTTAATCCTATCGGTGGTGGGCCAGAAAAATTTGGGTGGGGATACTCTTGGTCACCCATCGTTGATGGTGACAAACTCATTATTGTTCCTGGTGGATCACTTGGTCTACTTGCAGCACTAAATAAAAAAACTGGCGAACCACTTTGGCGCTCTGCGGATGTAAAACTTCAAGCACCTTATGCTTCTCCGACTTTGGCAACCATTGATGGTCAAAAAACTATTGTGCAAATCACTCAAAAAGGTTGCGTTGGTGTTAACCCCGATGATGGAAAACTCCTTTGGGAATACAAGCGCGAAGCCGAGTATCATGATGTCGTCTGCACCTCACCTGTTATTTCAGGCAATTTGATTGCAACTTCTGTCGGTTTTGGCGATGGGATGGATTGCTTCAAAATCGAAAAGTCTGGGTCTTCTTTCCAAGCCAAACAGGTTTACAGCAAAAAAGAAATTGCCAACGATAATGGTGGCATCGTTTTAGTTGGTAAACATGTTTATGGGTTCCACATGAAACGATTTTGGGAATGCATAGACATTGAAACAGGCACTGTCGCCTGGACTTCTGCTAGAAAAGGGATTACTGCAGGATCTGTAATTGCTGCTGATGGCAGGCTTTATGTTTTAGCTGAAGATTCCGGAGAAGTTGCAATGCTTGCAGCTTCTCCGGCAGGGTATAAGGAAATCAGCAAGTTCAAGATTCCAGAACTTTCGACCTTAAGGAAAGACGGGGGGAAGCTTTGGGCGCATCCTGCAATTTCTGATGGTAAACTTTTCATCCGAGACCAAGAACTTCTTTATTGTTTCGAAATACGATAAGCTAGACTTTCTTTTGAAAGAACTTCTTTTGTTAACCGATGCGTTTTTGACTTTCTGGGAATCGGTTCTGACTCAGAATGCTTTTTATCGAAGAAAGCTGCGCGTCGGTGCGGGGCATGTCTCCAAATCTTGGATCAAAGATAATTTTGATTCATTCGAATTCACCTCGAAAAGCGAATTGCAAGACAATCAGTCTGCATATCCCCCATATGGCGACTTTCATTATTTAAAGCTTGAGGAATACAACCGTTTCCACCAAACTTCTGGATCTTCAGGCAAGCCCTTGCTTTTTTTAGACTCTAAAGACGGGTGGGAATGGTTACTTAGTAACTGGTTGAAAATATTTGCCCTAGCTGGCATCGAAAAGAGTGATCGCCTTTTCTTCCCTTTTTCATTTGGTCCATTTCTTGGCTTTTGGACAGCCTTTGAAGCTTCGTTAAAGGCGGGTTGCTTAAGTTTTCCTGGCGGTGGCATGAGCACAGAAGCTAGGCTTGCTTTAATTCAAAATCAAAAAATTAATGTGATATTCACCACTCCAAGTTATGCCCTTAGAGTGGGTGAAGTGGCACGTAATCAGGGATTAAACCTCCGAGAGTTAGGCCTCAAAAAATTAATTTTAGCGGGAGAACCAGGCGCCAACATTCCTGCCACTCGTTTAAGAATTGAAAAAGATTGGGGCCCAATTGTTGTAGATCATCACGGCATGACAGAAACTGGGCCTGTCACAGTCGAATGTTCCTCAACATCTGGCCTTTTACATATCATCGAACATGCATTTGTTGCCGAAGTTATTGATCCAATTACTCTAAAAAAGCAATCGCATAGCACTATCGGCGAACTTGTCCTAAGTTCTTTTGGCAGGGCAGGGTGCCCTTTATTACGCTACCGAACTGGTGACATCGTGCATCTTACTCACCAAAAATGCCCTTGTGGTTTTAACGGGCAAAGTCTTTTGGGTGGTATTTTAAGCCGGGCTGACGAGATGATATTTCTTAAGGGTAACAACATTTACCCTTCTGTTTTACAGAATATGCTTCATTCAATTGATGGAATACTTGAGTTCAGAATCACTTTTCGCAAGTCTGATGGTAATTCAGACCTTATGTTTGAAATTGAAACTCTTCCATCAGATTCCGAATTAATCAAAACCAGACTTGAAAAGGTGATTCAATCTGCGTTTCTATTCAAGCCACTCATTAAAATCCTGCCCAAAGACTCATTACCCAGACAAGAAATGAAATCTCAAAGATTTATACAAATCTAACAAAGATCCTAGGTGCAATTCTGATGATTTTTGTTAAAACATTAAGTACTGTTATCTCCTACCGTTGGCTTCATAAATCGCAGATGTTGATTCAAATGCGATTTATCATGAAATGCCTGCTGATTTTGGTTTTGCTTGTTGTAAGGAATTCAAACATGAACAAGATTCTTAGTACTTTGGTTCTTTCCGGTTTTATTGCAACTTGTTTCACAGGTTGTGGTGGGGATACATCTGCACCAAAGCAAGAAAAGAAGTCTGATACCAACCCAACTATAAAAACTGATGCTAAAAAAACCAGCACTAACACCCCTCCTGTTAAAGAAGACATCAAAGCTGATACCAAGGAAGTAAAATCTACTCTTCCTTTAGCTGTGGAATGGAGTCACTGGCGCGGCCCTACCCAAAATGGTGTTTCAACTGATAAAAACCTTCCAGAAAAGTGGTCACCGAACCCTGAAACCGCAGACAACAACTTGGTTTGGAAAACACCTTTTGGTGGTCGCACTACCCCCATTGTTCAAAATGATCGTGTTTACATTATCAACAAAGTTGGCAAAGGCATTTCCGAACAAGAAAGAGTCATGTGCTTTTCCATGAAGGATGGCAAACTCCTTTGGGAATACAAGTTTAATGTTTTCCACACCGACATCGTTAGTGTTCGACTTGGTTGGACCAACATGACTGGTGATCCAGAAACTGGCAATGTTTATGCACACGGCACACAAGGATTGCTGTTTTGTTTTGATAAAGATGGCAAAGTCCTTTGGTCAAAATCATTGACAGAAGAATACGGCAGAATCACTGGGTATGGCGGTCGTGTTACCAGTCCGATAGTTGAGGGCGATCTCCTCATTATTGGGATGATCAATGCAAGTTGGGGCGATCAAGGCATGGGCCGAAACAGATTTGTTGCCTTCAATAAAAAAACAGGGGTTATTCAGTGGTGGGCTTCCACCGGGGCAACCGTCAAAGACACTTACTATTCTTATCCTGTTGTTGCCAATATTAACGGACAACGCTTGCTAATTAGTGGTGGTGGTGATGGTGGCGTTCATGCATTTAAAGTAAATACTGGTGAAAAAGTTTGGAGCTATCTTTTTGGTAGTGGGTCTATCAATTGCTCGCCCGTTGTCCAAGACAACTTCGTTTACATCGGGCAGGGTGAAGAAAATATTGGTGCAAATACTCAGGGCAGGGTGCTTTGCCTTGACGCTGGCACTATAACTAATGGCCAACCTAAAGTTGTTTGGCAAGCCGATGGTATCAAAGCAAAATTTGCCTCTCCAGTCATTAGTGATGGCATTCTTTACATGTGTGGTGAAGTGGGTTCCCTGCATGCATTAGAAGCTTCTTCAGGCAAAGAACTTTGGAAGTTCCAATACGGACGAAATACTAAGGGCTCTCCCGTTCTTGCGGATGGCAAAATTTATATTGCTGAAGTTAACTCCAAATTCCACATCCTGCAGCCTTCTAAAGAAGGTTGCAAACGACTTCATGCCCAACTTTTCAAGGGTAAACCTGGGGAAGACGGTAATGCTGGTGAGGATGTTGAAATCAACGGCAGCCCTGCAATCATTAACGGCAAAATCATTTTCATGACTAGTGAAGATCTTTACTGCATTGGAAAACCAGATTGGAAGCCTTCTGCTCCGGAAGTTAAACCTGAAAGCAAAGCGGTTACTTTAGGCGAAGCTGCCCATTTGCAAATTGTTCCAGCCGACTTTGTTCTAAACCCTGAAGCAAAACAATCCCTTGCTGCTTTTGCATACGATGCAAATGGCAACAAAATTGGACCTGTTGAAGTAGAATGGTCGCTTGCTGGAGTAAGGCCGCCAGAAGGCCTGCCACCTGCACCTCCTGCCGCACCCGGAGCACCTGCTCCTACTCCCCCGCCCCCTTTAAATGGGAAGCTTAGTAATGAAAAAGGTATTGATACAGTTCTAGAAATTAGCAAATCTCCTCCTCCAGCACAGTTTGGCAGAGTGGTAGCAAAGGCTGGTAAGTTAACTGCTGAAACTAGGGTCAGGGTTTCCCCGATTCTTCCTTATGCACCAAACTTTGCCAATATTCCAGAAAAGCGAACCCCAGGTGGATGGATCAACTGCCAGGGCAAGTTTGAAATGGTTACTGTTGATGGAAAAAAGATTTTGAAGAAACTTGCTGTTAACCCAAGCCCATTGGTGGCTAGGGCAAATGCATTTATCACGATGCCAGATCTTACTGATTACACCGTTCAGGCGGATATGATGGGAACTAAAGTACGCGATGATCTTCCCGATATGGGCGTTGTCGCGAATCGATATTCATTTATGTTAACGGGAAAAACCAAGTCATTAAGACTTATTTCTTGGGATGCATTACCAAGGGTTGATAAAACCATCTCCTACCCATGGGAGCCCAATGTTTGGTATACCTTTAAACTATCTTTTGAAAAAGCGACAGGTACTGAAGGTACAATTCGTGGCAAAATCTGGCCCAGAGATAAGCCCGAACCAGCAGAATGGACCCTTGAGTTCAAAGACCCAGTTGCAAACCTTGAAGGTAGCGCTGGAATTTACGGCTACTCCGCTGGTATACTTGAAAATCAACCTGGGACTGAAATCTTTTACGATAATGTAAAAGTTCTTCCCAACAAAAAGTAAACTTGAGTGCGGTTGATTTTGTAATCTCTTTTATCAATGATTTTTTAACGGGAACTAGACATGACCATCAAAAACAAGACTATCAGACAGCTTTCAATCCTAGGCATTACTGGTGCAATTCTTGCTGGAGCTGCTTCGCAATATTTTTGGGTTCAACCAAAAGTTGAGGCTGTTGCGCTTCAAGATACTCCTGCTCCGGCGTCTACCACCAAAGATTGGGCGCTTTTCGGGGGCTCTGTTAGCAGAAACCTCGTCAACCTTGTAGAAAAAAATCTCCCAGACACTTGGAGCAATGAGGAAGGCAAGAAGAAAAATGTTAAATGGGTTGTCGACTTAGGTTCCAAAGCTTACGGCGGCCCCATCATTTATCGCGGAAGAATTTACTTAGGCACCAACAATGATGCTCCTCGCGATCCTAACATCAAAGATGATAAAGGCATCATCATGTGCCTTGATGAAAAAACAGGTGAACTCCTCTGGCAATCTGTTCACGACAAATTACCTGCTGGCAGGGTTAACGACTGGCCTCGCGAAGGCATTTGCTCCAGCCCCGTGGTTGAAGGCAACAGACTTTATTATGTCAGCAACCGTTGCGAAGTTATCTGCGCAGACACCGAGGGGTTTATTGATGGTAAAAACGATGGCGTAACTGATGAAAAATACACTTCTAAAAAAGATGCTGACATCATTTGGCGCTTGGATATGATCAAAGAGCTTAATGTTTTCCCTCATAACCTTGCAACTTGTTCGCCTTTAATTGTTGGCGATACTTTGTTTGTGATCACTTCCAATGGCGTGGATGAAGGCCATATCAATGTGCCCCAACCCGAAGCCCCAAGCTTTTTAGCTATCGACAAGAAAACAGGCAAAGTCTTGTGGTCTAGCAACCTTCCTTCTAAAAGCCTTGTTGAAGCCAAGAAAAATGGCGAGAAAGTCGAAATCAAAACCCTTATCAATCAGGGAAAACTCTTGATGCATGGGCAATGGTCTAACCCTGTTTATGCTGAACCAAACGGCAAACCAATGATCATTTTCCCAGGTGGCGATGGCTGGATTTACACTTTCAATCCAACTAATGGCGATCTTCTGTGGAAGTTTGATTGTAATCCAAAAAAATCTGTTTATGAACTTGGTGGCAAGGGCACCCGGAACGACTTTGTTTCCACTCCCGTTGTTTACGACAACAAGCTTTATATTGGTGTTGGCCAAGACCCTGAACACGACAAAGGCGTTGGCCATCTTTGGTGTATCGATATCACTAAGGTTCCTGCTAACCCCGAAAAAGATTTGTCTCCCGCTGCTGAAAATTACAATCCTGATGCCCCAGAAAACAAAGCTTCAGGACTTGTTTGGCATTACGGGGGTGCTGCTGACAAAGATTACGATCGCAATTACTATTTCGGCAGAACTATGAGCACTGTTGCTGTTCATGATGGCATGCTCTTTACCGCTGAATATGATGGTTTTGTTCATTGCCTTGATTCCAAGACGGGTAAAAAACTTTGGCAGCATGATATGGAAGCTGATACTTGGAGCTCCACTTATATTGTTGATGGTAAGGTTTATATTGGTAATGAGAACGGCACCATGCTCGTGTTTGCTGCTGCAAAGGAAAAGAAACTGATTAGCACCATCGAAATGAAGGGCAAAATCAGGGCCACTCCTGTTGCTGTTAATTCCACGATTTTCATCATTACGGAAAACCCTTGCAGGCTTTACTCCATCACCAAGAATTAACGATACCGCTAAGAACCTTCCTTTTGTGAGAACGCTCTAATGAATCTTTCCAGCCTTTCTTTTGGGGTGCTAGTTCTTGGTTTGTCTAGTGCGTTCGGGTTTTTCCCTCCGGTTGAACCTATCAAAGAATGGCCCTTCCTTGGCGGTTCCGTTGAACGAAACCAATCCAACCCAACAGAAAAAAACATCCCTGCATCTTGGAGCATCAAAAAAGATGCACGCAAAAATGTAAAGTGGGCTGCGGAGATGGGTACGGTTTCTTATGGTGGTCCTACCATTGCAGATGGAAAAATTTTCGTAGGTACCAATAATGAGCGCCCTCGTGATCCCAAAGCAATGGGCGATCGTGGCGTTATCATGTGCTTTAACGAAGCTGATGGTTCCTTTCTTTGGCAAATCACCCACGATAAACTTCCCGAACCCGAGTTAAACGACTGGCCCAAGCAGGGCATTGGTTCTTACCCTGCTTATGATCAGAAAAAAATCTATTATGTTTCCAATCGTTGCGAGCTTGTTTGTGCTTCCACCGAACTTGCACAAGGTAAGACCGAGCCTGCTATCCTTTGGAAAATTGACATGATGAAAGACCTAGGCGTTTTTCCATGCTTTCTTGCAATTGGATCTCCACTAGTTCTAGGCGATAATGTTTTTGTTGTAACCGCAAACGGTGTGGATCCTAATCAACACAAGTTGCCCGCCCCTGATGCTCCTAGTTTTATTGCTGTTAATAAAAACACAGGAAAGCTTGCTTGGAAAAGTAGTCTTCCTGGAAAAAACATCATGGAAGGTCAATGGTCTAACCCTGCGGCTTTTACCATGAATGGCAAATCGCAGGTTATTTTCCCGGGTGGCGATGGCTGGGTTTACTCTTTCGAACCGGTTTCAGGAGCTCTGCTCTGGAAGTTTGATTGCAATCCAAAGGGAACCGAATTTAAACCAGGTGGCAGAGGTAATAAAAGTTACATCATGGCTACGCCGGTTATTTTTGAAGGCAGAGTTTATGTTGGTACGGGTAACAATCCTGATGATGGGCCTGGGGAAGGGCATTTCTGGTGTATTGATGCTACTAAAACACCTGACAATCCTGAAAAAGATCTCAGCCCCAAGGATGAAAAGTTCGACCCTAAAGCTGATATCAATAAGAATTCCGGCTTAGTTTGGCATTATGGTGGCAAGGTTATTCCAAAACCAGAACAAGGTAGAGAAATCAGTTTCGGAAGAACTCTTAGTACTCCTGCAATTCATGATGGCCTTATTTACCTTGCTGAATTAGATGGATATCTGCATTGCTTAGATGCCAAGACTGGCCAAAAACATTGGGATCATGATCTTCGGGATGGAACTTGGGCTTCTCCATACTATGTTGATGGTAAGGTTTTCATTGGCACTGATAGTGGTGACCTTTATGTTTTTAAACATGGAAAAACCAAAGCTGAGCCTACTAAGATAGAAATGGATCAACCGATTAAAGGACCTGTTACTGTTATTAATGGTTGTTTGTATGTAAACACAGGAACGACTCTATTTGCTATTTCTGGTAAGTAATCTTTTATTTTAAAGGAATCGACCGTGGCAGAATCTAAATCTCTTGAAGTTTTGATCAAAGACGCAAAAACCAAGCTCGACGCTCAAGTTAGAGAAGTTGTGCAATGGCACTTCAGTCCTGATACTGGGACTCCTTTTTGGCTCGACAAAGCCAAGGAATATAAGTTTAATCCTCTCAAAGATGTTCACACTTTTGAAGACTTGAGCTTGTTTGGAACCTTCGAAGATGAGTGGTTGCGTGGCGGACCTGTTCAGCGCTGGATTCCTAAAGGTTATGCTGGCAAACCCACCTATGTTTTTGAAACTGGCGGTACGACGGGCCTTCCTAAATCTCGCATTGTGATCGACGATTTCCGAATCGATTACGAAATGATGTCTGATACTCTTCCCGACAAATACTTCCCCAAAGGCAGTAATTGGCTCATGCTTGGGCCCTCTGGGCCTAGGCGACTTCGATTAGCTATCGAACATCTTGCCCAACATAGGGGCGGCATTTGTTTCTGTATCGATCTTGATCCTAGATGGGTCGTCAAGCTTATTAAAATGCGTGAAATTGGCATGGCTAACCTTTACAAAGAGCACGCCATCGAACAAGTTTTGACCATTCTTGCTGGTGGGCACGATATTAAATGCATGTTTACTACTCCCAAACTTCTTGCTGCCTTTGATGAAGCATTACGATCCGGCAAACTAGAAGACAAATTCCGCCAGCTTGGAAAAAAAATACCTGCAGGTGGTTTAAAATCCATCAAGGCTGCGGGTATTACTGGTATCTTCTCTGGTGGTACTGAATTTACTCCTCAGTTCACACGCGAAGCTTACGAAGAGATGCTTGATAACGGTGATGTTTACATGACTCCTACTTATGGTAACACCTTGATGGGGCTAGCTTGCTCCAAACCTATTTGTCCTGAAGATGGGTTTAAAATTTCTTATTATGCGCCTCAGCCTAGGGCTGCAATTCAGGTTGTTGAACCCAAAAATTTTGACAAGCTCGTTGAGTATGGTCAAACTGGAAGAGTTCTTCTTACCACTCTTACTAAGGAATTTTTTGTACCAAGATTTCCTGAACGCGATGAGGGTGAGCGCGAGCTTCCTTTTGAAACCTATCCTTGGGATGGAGTTAGTGGTGTTCGTACTTTCAGTGAATTTGCTGCAACTACTGTTGTTGGTGTCTATTAATACTTGAGTGTTTATTTTACAAGGATTTTAAAGGGTTTTATACATGCTTCATATTCCTGCTTTGCGATTAGGAAAACCATACACCAGTTTGAACAAAACCCAGCTTGTTCATCATGTTACGGGTGAAACAATTGCAGAAGTTAGTCAAGTTAATGGCAGTCAAATTGTCAGGGATATCTCCCAAATGGAAGATGCCCGCAATGAACTGCAAGCCATTCCCATGGCTAAACTTATGCATATGGTTAAGGAGGCAGGGCGAATATTTGCAACCGATTCTCTGCCATGTGGCGACCAGATGCAAAGTTTCGATGATTACATTCGAAACTTATCTTCCACCACGGGATCTCCCATGGTTTTCTGCAAAAGAAATGCGGGCAAGGTTGAGTATGTACTAAGGAACATCGATACGATTATTGCTGGTTTAACTCTTGGTTT
>QWPF01000086.1:0-850 GCA_003671255.1 Planctomycetota bacterium
CCTGCGAGTTACATTAACAGGCACGGAAAATGGCGCACCAGCAGGGCCATCGAAATGATCCCCCCCAATAGAAATATCAAACCCAGGTTCATAATTGGTGATGCTAAGCCGGTAGATCTCTGCGGTACCGCCCCATAAATGCAAGTGCTCTACTGCAATGGTGTAATCGCCATCAGCTGGAGCCTTGAAATCAAAACGACTCGCACCCGTAGGGTTAGTCTCTGTAAGCTTTGCGCCCTTCGCATCTTTCAACGCCATATACACTTCCGTGGGCGAATAAAGATCTTGACTAGTAGCTTCAATAATCAATCGTTGATCCTTCTTGGCAGTAAAAGAGAAATGATCGAGATCACCCTTTTCCAAAAGGCGCGCAGTAATTGCAGAAGGAATCGCAATCTTATTCGCCTTGGCAGGTTCGTTGTTAGGTTCGAGTTCCATGGTTTCAGTAAGATCGGAAAGCAGCACACAAACAGGCCAGCCTGTAAGACCACTCTTTCCCTTAGGCGCAATCCAGATGCTATCAAGCATCGGATCTGCCGGAGCAACAACTTCTTGAGGTATCGCGGATTCAACCGCTGGGCCTGCAAAGTTTACATTACCTTTGGTGCCACGCTTCATTGCCATCGGTATTGGCGATGTAGCTAAAGGGAAATCGCCCATGCGTAATCTATAGTGAAAATCCTCTCCGCCCCGATAACTAACATCACGCACTTCAACCAAGTAGTCACCCTCTTTTTGAAACACATAACGCAAACGGGGATCGGTCTGCGCACCTGGGGAATCATTACTATGGCTCTTAGGCAGTTCCCGCATAGTCTTAGTGTCAATCAAGTTGATCTGTGGATCGATG
>QWPF01000086.1:860-12309 GCA_003671255.1 Planctomycetota bacterium
CGCCCAATCTTCTGCCCAATACTTCGAAGCTGACTTCCTGCCCAGCTTTGACGCTGATTTTGTAATAGTCGTTCGATTCTGCATCGATCTTTCCTGATACCACACAAGGTAATGTCACCACCTGAGGCGTCATCTTGTTTTTGTTCGTATCGACTTTCAAAACTTCAGGAAGATCATCGATGCAAAGGATGCGTGTGTTGGAAATTCCTTTTGCTGTGCCTATGCGAATCGTGTGAAACCCAACAGATGCAGCAGGATCAATATCAATTTTGACTGCAAGCTTGGCTGCATCTTTTCCGTTGTTGTTCTCGGTAGGAATCGTGGCTTTGCATGGGAAGGAAGAAAGAAACTTAATCGGGCCAGCAAGATTGGTGCCTGTAAGATTCAGCGTAATCGAACTGCCACGCTTTGCACCAGCAGGGAAAATTGGTTTTAAAGTGGGTGCCCCAGCATTCGTTGGAAATGGCACCACCTTCTGAGCGTTGGCGCCCATGGGAGCCATCATCATGCAAGCGAAAATGAACAACACTAAAAAAGGGATCTTGCGCATTACTACCTCAGTTTGATTCTTTTCAATAGGCGGGAAGATGATCGATTCATCAATTCTTTACCACAAGCAAGATACTAAGGGATTTTCTAAAGCAGGGCAAAGAAAAAGCTACAATAGTTGCAATAATAAGGGCATTCCTAGCAATCCTTCCCAGATTTATAGACCCAAATGCAAGCGGTTTTAGATTTGAAACTATAAGACTTTATCGCCTTCGCGTTCCACCATGCGTTTAAATAGATCGCAAAGATCAAGAGTAACGGGGCCAGAGTTGCCCGTACCTATTTTTCTGCCATCAAGCTCCAACACAGGCGCAATCTCTCCCATCGTGCCCGTGCAAAACATTTCATCGGCCCTATAAGCTTCCGCAATGCTGATATCACGGATTTCGTAGGGGATGCGATGTTGTGCACAAAGATCTAACACTGCGCCCCGGGTAATCCCTTCCGGGCAGGCGTGCGTGAAGGGCGTCATGATCTCTTTGCCACGGACAAAGAAAACATGGGTGGCGTTTGTCTCTGCAATAAAGCCCCGCGAATCAAGCATCAGCGCATCATCAGCGCCCGCTGCGTTAGCCTGGATTTTTGCAAGTATGGAGTTAAGCAGATTGTTGTGATGAATGCGGGGATCAAGTACTTCCCCCGTAGGCCTGCGAAAAGTACTGGTGATTAATTTGATGCCAGTTTTATCATAAACCGGTGCCTTGTGTTCTGCGAGGATGATGAGCGTAGGGCCTTTGGTGTTGAGTCTGGGATCCATGCCACTGGTGTATTTGACACCCCGGGTAAGGGTTAATCTTAAATGCACGGAGTCCGTCATCTGGTTGGCTTCAAGGGTCTTGCGAATTTCAGAAACGATATGTTCATGAGTGGGAATTTCAGCAAACGCAAGCGCCCGGGCACTGTCCGCCCAGCGATCAAGGTGCATATAAAGCCTGAAAATACGGCCTTTGTAAAGCCGAAGGCCCTCCCAAACAGCATCGCCACCCTGCACTACAGAATCAAAAGGGCTGACCCCTGCTTGATCGCGGTGTAACAACTTGCCATTGATGTTGACTATAAGATCCTTGTTCAGATCGTTGAATTTTTGCAGCATGAGTTATCTTTCAAGCAGTGATACGAAGTTCATAAAGGCGTTGATAAATTTCCTTGCAACCAACCAAGATGGGTTCCAACTCCATGGGTTGAACATTACGCTTTTCCTTCGGAGCATTGAACCCCGTCGTCAAAGCAACCTTCGAATACCAGTGCTTGGCCCAACAGCCATCCGTGGGATGAATGCCAGGCTTCCAAGCCAGCATCTCGTCTTGGAAGGGAATACCGAGCCTTTCGCAGAGCTTTGACAATATCGCTTTGGGGTTCGATTGCAAATCTTTGGAGTCAATGATGGCTGGGATTTTCCCGGTAGATCGTTTCACCGATTCAATCAAAGCTTCCTGCTGCGGGAAACCCGTATCGCGAAGCGTGGGATAAGTTATGAATTCGGTAAGCGAAGCAACCACATCATAAGGGTCACGAATAAGAAACGCATGGGTAAGGCCCGCCATCCAATCGCAATCCATCCCGGGCAGAAGATGATGCGCCATATGCTTCTGATACCAGATGGTCTTACCTTCCGGAATGGGCCCGGTAAGCCATTCAACTACTTTGCGCCAGTCTGATTCATGGGTGTTTACAACCTCTGCAGCACCCGGATGCGGGAGCTGGGAAGTTTTTAAATAATGGGAATAAAAAGGTTCATCAGTGACAAAAGAATCATGTCTGCTGCTAAAAGAGCGCATCATCGCGGTGGAAAGGTTCCTAGGGCCCGACCACATTGCAATTCGCATTTTATAGCCCCTTTCTTCCATGAAAATAATCGATACGAAAAGTTATTTTAGATGGATGGCTACGAGTTTCATAGAAGAATCTTACATTTATTATAGAACCGAAGCAGTGAAATTGAGATGATCACAGCATTGTAATTTGCTGATCTCATTCCAAATGGAGCATTCCCATGCGTATTGCAAGTCTGTTTTTAGTTTTGTCCCTTAGTGCGTTTTCATTCGCAGATGAGAAGGATTGGAAACAAACCTTGAAAGCGGAACTCCCGAGGATGGGGCACCGTAATTGGATCGTGATTGCAGATTCCGCCTACCCTTTGCAAAGTGGTGCAGGCATAGAAACTATTACCACCCGGGCCAATCATCTGGAAGTGGTCAAAACAGTTTTTGAGATGCTGGAAAAATCAAACCACATCCGACCAGTAATCCACCTAGATAGCGAACTTCCTTTTGTACCAGAAACCGATGCCAAAGGGATCGATGTATTCCGCCAAGAATTAAAGACACTACTCAAAGACAAGAAAGTTGAATCCTTACCGCATGAGGATATCATTACCAAGCTTGATAAAGCAGGTAAAACCTTCAAGGTGTTGATCATCAAAACGCCACTTGCTATCCCCTACACCTCCTTGTTCTTGGAATTAGATTGTGGTTACTGGGGGCCAGAATCGGAAATGAAACTGCGCGAAGCAATCAAAGCTAAAGGTAAGTAATGAAGAGTTCAATCACTGCTTTTGCAATTCTTCTCTCATCGATTACCTTGGCAGTTTTCGCAGCAGAAAAGAAAACCAACCTCAACGATATCCCCTCGGATATCGTGGTTCCAAAAATGATTGAAGGAAAACCCGCTGCGGGCAAAAGAGTCAAACATAACTGGCCTGAAGAAAATAGCACCGCCATCCATCATGCTCTTTATCTTCCTGAAAACTGGACCTCAAAAAGCAAATGGCCTGTAATCATCGAATTTGCAGGCAACGGTGGCTACAAGAATAATCTAGGCGATGTATCCTTGGGAACCGTGGAAGGTTGTTCCTTAGGGTATGGCATCACCAAGGGTCGTAATGCAATCTGGGCCTGCCTCCCGTTTGTTGATTCCAAAAACAAACAAAACGCAACCAACTGGTGGGGCGATGCGGATGCCACTGTTGAATACACACTTCGAAGTGTCAAAAACATCTGCGAACAATATCAAGGCGATGCAGATAACATCATCCTTGCGGGGTTTTCGCGAGGGAGCATTGCCTGCACCTACATAGGCTTAAGAAATGATGAAATCGCAAAGTTGTGGAAGGGGTTGATCTGCCATTCGCATATCGATGGCGTTACCCCGTGGCCTTACAAAGATAGCGACAAAGAATCTGCACTAGTGCGTTGGCAAAGGCTCAAAGGAAGGGCAGCATTCATCAGCCATGAAGTTTCGGTACAAAAAGCCCGTGAGTTTTTAACAACCAACAAAGTCCCAGGCAACTTCACCTTCATGGATCTTCCCTTCGCCAATCATTCAGATAAATGGGTGCTCAAGGAACTAGAGGAGCGAAAAAAAGTGCAGGCATGGTTTGAAAAGATTATCCAACCACCCAGCAAAGGCTCTTAAACAACTGAAAAGCTAATCGTTTTAGAATTCATAAAAATAACCAAGATTATTGCGCAAGGAATAACTCCTTCAATCGTTTCATTCATAACACTGAATCGGATTTTCGAGGAGACAACTATGCGAAAACTACTCTACCCGTTGGGAATTTTAACTGCGTTGCTGTTCACTAATGGGCTGCAAGCCCAGTTTTACGGGCCCTATGGCTCATTCTATGGCTCTCCCTATTCCCAATTTAGTGGAACATCCTTCAGCCTGACTTCCTACAACTTCAGATCAAGCAGCTATTTCAACATCAACAACGGTTTCCCCATCAATAACTTTTATTACTCTAATCGAATTGCCTACAGTTACATTCCAACCGTTCCCGTAATCGTGCAACCCGTAGTAATACAACCCATCTATGTAGTGCCACCCCAATGGTCTTGGTATAACCCACCCGTAAGTATTTACGGGCCGATAATGCCTTACCAACCTTATTACTATCCCGGGTGGTGGTTGCGCTAAAAAGATCTCAACAGAAGATCCCAAAGGGAAAATTAAGCTGCTTTGCGCAAGGGTGCTTGATCCGCATCATTCAAGAAATTATCAACCGTAGTGCGCCATTTCTCTGGTTCTTTGGTTGCCAAGGATTCATGCCCACACCCTTCGAATGCAACAAAAGTTTTATCAACCCGAATGTTTTGATGCAATTCAAGAGCCCGCACTAAAGGCACCCTGCGATCCAATGTGCCATGCATCTGCAACACCGGACTCTTAAGATCTTTAGCATATTTAATAGGATTGTAGGTGAAACCATTGTAGCCCAGGCGAATACTGCCCCAGAAAACCAGAAGATGCGCCAGAGGATATGGCGGAATGCCCATGGCTTGAAAGCGAGCCCCCACCGTTTCCAACAAAGTGGTAAAGGGTGACTCCAGAATAATCTTCTCCACTTCAAGATATTCTAACTTTGCTGCTCGTAGGATTGCAGCAGCTCCCATCGAAAAGCCATACAAAATTTGACTCTTCTGTGGCCAAGTTTTCCTGGCGTAATTCAAACTGCTTAACACATCGGTTGATTCGTTGTATCCTATGGAGGTATGGCTGCCTAGCGAATCGCCAGACCCTGGAAAATCAACCATCAAACAGGAATACCCAAGCTTATGAAAGAGAACAGCTTCATTCAATAAAGTGGCTTTATTACGCACATATCCATGAAAAAGTAGCACCACCTTGGTGGAACCTGCACGGGGGATATACCAAGATTCCAACTGACCCTGCGAGCCCTTGTACTGGTGTTTTTCATATTGCAAACCATGGGTAAGAGGATCACCTTCATTCGGTTTGCAAGGCAGATTCACGCCCTTGATCAATACCAGAAACTTCTGGAATTTAGAAAGGTTCTCAGGCTTCGATGTTCGCTTCCCAAAGGATGCAATCTTCACCATGCCACCAGATTGCTTCCAAGCCAGCACATTGATAATTACAAATAAAACCAGGCAGGCGTAAATAAAGTATTCCATGCTCAACCCTTCTCTAAAGCCCTGACTTAAAAGTTCCTATTAACCAACCATCCTGCGTTGTTCCAATTCCTGAAACTTGTTCAATTTGTTGTAAAGGGTTTTAAGGCTGATATCTAATTCTGCAGCAGCTGCACCTTTATTGCCCTGATGCTTTTCCAACACCCTAAGCAAATGCTCCATTTCGATTTGCTCCAAGGTTCGTGCAACAGGGTGGGTGTTTTGTGCGATTGAAAGCACAGGCACACCTCTCGAAGCATCGCGCAAATGATTGGGCAAATGCTCGGGAAGGATCGTTTCACCCGCAGCTATAATGCTTGCATACTCCATTACATTCGCAAGCTCGCGCACATTTCCAGGCCAAGTATGCTCCAAAAGCACATCAATTGCTTCAGGCGTAATCAAATTCTGACACTGATCCAAAGGCTTGCGAATCGCCCTCGAAAGCAAGTGCTTCGCCAACTCTGGAATATCCGGTCTGCGATCGCGCATTGCAGGCAGGCGAATTTCAAAAGTGTTCATCCTAAAGTAAAGATCTTCACGAAAATTATCCGTCTTGATCAATTGCCTAAGATCACGATTCGTGGCACACAAAACCCTTACATCCGTGCGGAAAGGCTCTGATTCACCCACCCTTCGGATTTCACCAGATTCTAAAAACCGCAATAACTTCACTTGGATGTTCTTGTTTAACTCGCCCACCTCATCAAGGAAAAGCGTGCCGCCGTTGGCTACTTCAAACAACCCCTTGTGATCGCGATCCGAGCCGGTAAACGAACCCTTACGATGCCCAAACAATTCGCTCTCCACAAGATTTTCAGAAAGCGCACCGCAATTCACAGGCACAAAAGCCTTGTCAGCACGCGAACTTTGCTTCCAAAGAGTTCGTGCAACCAACTCCTTCCCAGTCCCTGTTTCACCTAAGATTAAAACGGTTGAATCCGAAGGCGCAACCGTCGATATCAATTTCTGCACCGCACTCATTGCGGGCGACTTTCCGATAAGTACCGAACTACCCTCTGCAGCCTGCACCCTGTTTTGTAACGCAAGATTCTTGTTCTTCAAATCTCGCTTCTCAATGATTTTTAGTAATACCGTTTCTATCTCTGCCAGCCTGCAGGGCTTGGTGATGTAATCAAACGCGCCCAAGCGTACGGCTTCAATTGCAGTTTCCATGCTGGCATGGCCTGTCATAACAACAGCTTCGGTATCTGGTGCAACTTTTTTCAAATGCTCAAGCACATCAATCCCAGATAAACCGGGCATTCGCAAATCCAACAACGCAGCATCAAAGCTTGCCTTCTCTAAAACCTTCAATGCAGATTTACCATCCGGGCATACAGTTACTTCATGCCCCATCCTGGGGAGTTCGGTGCGCATGAATTCCTGAAGCGACTTTTCATCATCGACAAAAAGTACCCTCAAACAATTAGATGTTGGTTTTGGGCTTGCAGCCACCTGTTGATTGTACGAATCGTTCATACTCATAATTCATCACACCTTTAATAAAGGTAAAACAATCAGGCACTAACCAATAAAGGCTGGCCTGAAGGAACACCATCCCTACGCATTGATTCATTAGTCTTCATGGAAATCATTGGGTGAAGTGGCAACCGAATCGTGAATACACTTCCACGCCCCATCCCTTCGCTCGAAGCTTCAATTTCGCCACCATGCTGTTGAATAATTTTATGGCTGATGGTAAGGCCAAGGCCCGTGCCTTTTCCCGTGCGGTTCTGGGTGAAGAAAGGTTCGAAAATATTTTCGAGCACTTCCTGATTCATGCCAATCCCCGTATCTTTGATTGCAACTTCTGCCTGGCCATCCTTCTCCCTGATCACTATCGTTAAAATTCCACCATCATCCATGCTGTCGAGGCCATTGACTACCAGGTTTAAGATTACCGACTTGATTTCTTCTGCATTGATCCATGCGTTTGCGTGCTGCTCTTCTTTTATTTCAATCTTTTTACCTTTGGAGTTTTGCAGATGCGCAGTCACATCTAAAACTGATTGCACTAGCTTGGGCAGGCTGACAGCCTCACGCTTATGCTCTGTGGTTCTGCTGAAATCAAGCAGCTTCTCGGTGATGTTCTTACAGCGAAAAGCCTCTTCTTGAATCAGTTTCAAATACCTAGCGAAGTCAACAATGCAGGGATGATTTTCCTGCCCGGAAGCCTTGTTCGCTAAAAGTGTCAACTCCTTCAAGCGCGATTCCAAAGCCTCGGAACAAAAAGCAATTCCAGCAAGGGGATTATTAATTTCATGGGCGACACCCGCAGCCAGGAACCCAACACTTGCCAGCCTTTCAGAACGCACCAACTGCCTGCTTCGTTCATTCACCTGCCTAGCAAGGTCGGTGTATAATTCACGAAGTCTGCGGGTCATTTCATTGAAGGCTTGGGCCAGGGATTCCATTTCATCGCCACTTTTAACTTCGATGCGATGATTGAAATCACCCCGCGCAAGCAAACCAACCCCAGCTTCAAGATCTCGAATGGGGTAGAATATCCAACCGTAAAAATAGTGCAACAATCCAGCCATCAACAGAAGCCCAAAGGCGCTTGAAGGCACAATAATCCACAAGCTTATCTGGTAATGCCTGCGGGAATCATTAATGCTGTGGTCAAGATCATTGTGGATCTTATCCCTAAGCATGGTGCTCTCTTTTTCCATTTTGGTGATGAGAATGCGTAAAGGTTCAATGATGGGATTTTGGGAAAGTTTATCGCTTGGCCCCGTGACCCGAGGTTCATGGAATTTTTCAGCAAGAGTTTGAAAAGCATTTAAATCAGATCGAAGGCCCGCAAGCACTTCCTTCTCATGGGCATCCTCGTTTTTCATCACTAGGAATGATTGCGAATCTCGTAGAAAAACTTCGTATTCGAGTATTTTTTGCAATGCCTGCGTAATGTCTCGATGCAATTTCTCAGGGTCGTCCAATAACTTCCCAAGATCCCCGGGAACTGCCATCTTCGCCAACGCTGTCTTTAACTCTTCTGCTGTCTTTAACTCTGCTACATTTCCACGAATGCTATTCATCGTTAGATAATACGACCATAATCCCTGCAGCGTACCACCCAACAACAGGATGATGATCCCTGCAGTTAGGCAGAATGCAAATATCAATTTATGGCGTATGCGCCAGCGAATTGCCAAACTCGACCTCCTTGTCGAACAGGGCACACCAAGCAGTTTTGTAATCGTTTGTATTTTTTACCAAAAGAACTCACCCCATGAAAAGGCGAGTTATCCATCCCTTGGTTTCTTGCATGACTTGCAAGATTAGGGAAGATAGATAAGAGGAATTCAACCGTTTTTTATTGTTGTATCAAACCTATCTTCTTCAACTTACTTTTTCTCATCGAGAAATATTACAACTCTTCATAAGGAATAGGCTTGGTGCGATCCAATTGTTTTGTGACTTCAGGAAGTTCATACTTCGTACCCGCAGCACAATTAAACATCACCACCGATTCATCATTCTTGATTCTTCCAGATTTTAATTCCTTCTGATATGCAGCGAATGTTGCAGCGCCTTCCGGACACATCAAAAACCCTTCCTTCTCTGCACACTCTTTGCGAGCACGAAGTATCGCCTCATCATCCACCATCGTTGCAAAACCCTTGCTTTCATTCACCGCCCTGATCATCAGGAAATCACCCACCGCAACAGGTACACGGATTCCCCACGCAATGGTTTTTGCATCCTGCCAAACCTCTGCATGCTCTTTTCCCTCTTCCCATGCCTTAACAATTGGCGCACATCCACTCGATTGCACCACCACCATGCGAGGCAACTTCCCCTCAAGCCACCCGATTTCTTGAAGCTCTTTAAATGCTTTCCACATTCCGATAAGGCCGGTGCCACCCCCCGTTGGATATAAAATCACATCGGGCATCTGCCAATGAAACTGTTCCGCAAGCTCCAACCCCATCGTCTTCTTTCCCTCAATGCGGTAGGGCTCTTTCAAAGTCGACATATCAAACCAACCCTTTGCCTGCTTTCCTTCACCAACAATTTTGCCACAATCATTGATCAATCCATTCACCAACCAAACCTTCCCACCCTGCTGATCGATCTCCCGAACATTTATCGTGGGCGTATCTGCAGGGCAGAAAATATAACTTTCAATCCCAGCTTTCGATGCATATGCAGAACAAGCTGCGCCTGCATTTCCATTCGTGGGCATCGCAACTTTTTTTATACCCAACTCCTTTGCCATCGAAATAGCCATGCATAATCCCCGAGCCTTGAACGACCCTGTGGGAAGCCTAGCTTCATCTTTTACATAAAGCGTACCTTTGCCCGCTTGAATTTTAGGCATGGTAAGAACAGGGGTGATAACTTCACCCAAACTCACGATATTAGTTGCATGTTTGACAGGAAGAAACTCACGATAGCGCCAAAAATCTGAGGGCCTTGCTGCAATTGTTTCTTTGCTCACTGCCTGTGCGATTTTCTTTAAATCATAACGCACCAATAATGGCCTGCCCACTTTTGATAAACCATGAATTTGGTCTTTGGGGTATATCTCGCCCGTTAAGCCACACTCCAAATGGGTGACAAAGTTAGGTCTTGATTCAATAAGGTTTGCAAATTGGTTCATGAGAATATTATGCCTGATTAAAGAGCCAACGAAAAGAAGAAAGAAGCGGAGCAAAAAGGGGTCAGGTCTCTTTTTCGGCAATATAACCTGTCTCATCCTTGATGTGGAAGGTTTGTATCACCTCAATTGTGAATTATATGTTAACTAGAGTAAACGCATTGCCCTAAAGTTAAGGCATTACGGTTTAACTTTACCTTCAGAGGTGAGAGATGAAAAGAGCATTAGGAATAGCAACGGTGTTATTTTTGTTGGGTGCAGTAATGTTATTAGGAATAGCAATGGTGTTATTTTTGGTAGGTGCGGTAACTTTAATAGAAGGTTGTTCTAATGGGAAGGATCCGCAAGAAAAGGAAGAACCTGCTGTAGAAAAAGTAACATCAGTGTCTAATGAAAAAGACATTACGAAAGAACCTACAAAAAAGGAATCCTCTGGAAAAGAAGAAATTACTGATCTTGGCAAAGATGTAAAGCTGGAAATGATATTAATCCCAGCGGGGAAGTTTGTGATGGGTTCGCCTGCATCTGAAAAAGGACACAGGATTAATGAAACGCAGCACGAAGTAACGATAACGAAGCCATTTTACATGGGTAAGTATGAAGTGACGCAGGAGCAGTGGGACGCTGTAATGGTTAATAATCGTAGTTTTTATAGAGGACCAAAGTTACCAGTAACCAGTGTCTCGTGGGAAAATTGCCAGGAGTTCATTAAGAAGTTGAATGCAAAGACAAGTGGAGGTTATCGTTTGCCTACGGAGGCAGAGTGGGAATATTCTTGCAGGGCGGGAACAACAACAGCGTATTCGTATGGAGATAGCATAACAAAGAATGATTCAAATGTTGAGGGTTTAAGTACAAAAGTAGTAGGCAGTTATAAGCCGAATGCGTTTGGTTTGTATGACATGCACGGGAATGTATGGGAGTGGTGTGAGGATTGGAAAGTAGATTATCCAAAGGAAGCGGTGATAGATCCGAAGGGACCAGAAGCAGGGAAAAACCGTGTGTTGCGGGGCGGTTCTTTTACGGGCGTGGGAATGCATTCTCGTTCTGCCAATTGGTTTGATAACTTGCCTTCCACTTGGAATATCGACTACCTCGGTTTTCGCTTGGCGAAGACAAAGTAAATGCTTGTCGATGGTTTGACAGATGCGGGTGTGGTTGGTTTTAAGGATTATGAATGTGTAAGGTTTAACTTTACCCCAGAGGTGAGAGATGAAAAGAGCATTAGGAATAGCAATGGTGTTATTTTTGGTGGGTGCGGTAACTTTAATAGAAGGTTGTTCTAATGGGAAGGATCCGCAAGAAAAGGAAGAACCTGCTGTAGAAAAAGTAACATCAGTGTCTAATGAAAAAGACATTACGAAAGAACCTACAAAAAAGG
>QWPF01000087.1 GCA_003671255.1 Planctomycetota bacterium
TGATTCACATTCAGCGAAGCATCATGCAAACCAAGATGCTCAAGCATAAGCGCACCTGAAAGCACTGCTGCCATCGGGTTTGCCATGCCTTTGCCTGCAATATCAGGCGCAGAACCGTGAACGGGTTCAAACATACTAGGGAAGGTTTTGCTGGGATTAATATTGGCGCTAGAGGCGAGCCCGATAGTGCCAGTAACAATAGCTGCAAGGTCGGTCAGGATGTCGCCAAACAAATTGCTAGCAACCATAACATCGAAGTGTTCAGGTTTACGAACAAGATCCATAGCAGCGGCATCAACAAGCAAGAAAGAGGAGTGAACATCCTTGTATTCAGAAGCCACTTGGTTAAAACATTCGTCCCATAAAACCATGCCAAAAGTCTGGGCATTGGACTTGGTGATGGAAGTTACTTTCTTACGGGGCCGTTTTCTTGCAGCTTCAAAAGCAGCACGAATAATCCGGTCGCAACCCCTTCGGGTGAAGGTGTTCGTTTGAATTGCGATTTCCTGTGGGAAGCCGGTGTAAAGTCTGCCACCGATTGGGGCATATTCACCCTCGGTGTTTTCGCGGAAGAAAAGAATATCGATGGAGCCTGGTGCCTTGTCTCGAAGTGGCGAATCAACGCCTTCGTAAAGGTAGGAGGGCCTGAGGTTCACATATTGATCAAACATCCTGCGCATAGGAAGCAGCAACCCGTGAACGGGAATGTGATCAGAAACGGAAGGATGGCCGACTGCGCCCAGAAAGATAGCATCATGTTTTTTAAGAAGATCCCAGCCATCATCGGGAACCATTACCCCGGTCTTTTCATAATTAATCGCAGACCAAGGCAACTTGTTCCAAGTAAAGGAGGCGTTGGCCTTTTTGGTTACAACCTCCAAAACACGAACTGCCTGATCAATTACTTCAGGGCCGATACCATCACCACCGATAACCGCAATTTTAAAAGCTGGCATTGCAAGAGTTCCTAAGGTTTGTTATTCCCACCCACTTAAGTACAAGATAGTGACAAAATCTGAAAAAGCAGTGATATTAGGCAGAATAGTTGCTATAGAGCGGGAGTCAAGGAGTAAGGAGCCTTCCATGACATCTATAAACACAGCAAAAATGACACAAGTAAAAAGCCAATGGCTTAATCTAATAGCCCTTGGATTGATGGTAGGTTTTACCGGTGGCTGCCAAAATACAGGCAGTAGTAGCGGAAGTAGCAGTACGCTGGATAAATTTTTCAGCCCACTGCCAGGAAATAACAGCGCAGCTCCGCCACCAAATGCCGTAACGCCACAAGCTCCCTCGCTGCTGAACTTTGGCTCGCCTACCTCTGATAAAGATCCTTTACTGGGCGGAGGTATCCCATTAAATCGGTTGCCTGCGCAAAATACGGCACTTGCGGGCAATTTTAACAACCCAAACAATAATAATGTCCCTAATTTGCCCTCGCCTTCTTCTTCCACTAGTCCAGCGGCCTTGGCTACCGGAAATTTCTCGAACCTCGATCCCACAAGATCCAATGTTACTCCGGTTGGCGCTACTGCCAGCGCTGGGGTAGGAGCAACGCATTCTCAGTTTGGTTCTGCAGAGGAGTTTCGCGCTTTAATGCAACAACTTTCGACGCGTGGGTTAGCTTGGCAAAGGCTGGATTACAGCCCACAAACCGGCGATTGGAAGTTTTATTGCGCGGTTAAAGACCCAACGCAAAATGGGGCTACTCGCAATTTCGAAACCACTGCCAAGACCGATGTTGCAGCTCTTAAGGCTGTCCTTGAAGAAATCAACAAAAGCATGCCCGCCAGATAATCTACTGGATTGAAAAAGATCTTTTCAATCGGTTGCAATCCATTGCGTTTGCCTCTAATATGGGGCCATGGTTCAAACTTGCTCACGCTGCTCTAGGGTAAATCCGGAGGAAGCTTCATTCTGTTATTTTGATGGCATAGGGCTTGGCGGAAGAAGTCATGCCTCTGCGGGCGTGCAAATGGACTTTCCCAAACCCATTCGCTACCCATCGGGAAAAACCTGCAGTAATTTTAATGAACTTGCAAGCACCATACTTTCCGATTGGTCCATCTCACTCGAGATGATGAAAAAGGGCGAATTTGGAACTTTCTTCAGTGGCATAGGGCGCTTAGACCTTGCCATGGTCGCTACGGAATCAGCAAAACATCCCGATCCAGCGCAAGGGCTGGATCAATTCCTCGCAAGGCTTCCCTCGCAGCCCATCCCCCCCGCTGATTTGGAAGTCGATCCCCCAACTCTGGATCTTGGTACCTTAAAACCAGGCAAAGATATCAAGTGCTCGGTCAAAATTCGCAACAAAGGTCGAAGAATCTTGTATGGCAGCGTTTCCATCGAAGGGATTCCCTGGCTTTCCATAGGCGAGGGCAAACCCCGCAGCAGGAGCCGTTTTACTACATTCCAAGATGCACCCCTGCCCATGACTGTCTTCTCCAATTCCCTACGCACAAGCGAAAAAACCATCGAAGGGAAACTGATTTTTGAAACAAGCGGGGGCAACCTCGTCGTTCCAGTTACTGCAGAAATTCCGATCAGGCCCTTTATGATTGGCACACTCGCAGGCGCCAAGAGCCCCAGGCATCTTGCTGAAAAAGCCAAGGCCAACCCAACAGGTGCAGCAGTATTATTTGAGAATGGCACAGTAGAAAGTTGGTACAAGGAAAATGGCTGGGTCTACCCGGTTCCCAAACCCCCGGCCCAAGGCATGGCTGCGATTCAACAGTTTTTTGAAGCCCTTGGTTATGTCAAACCGCCCAAGGTTTTAACTACCACTACCGATCTTCTTTTCGAACTTCAACCGGGTGATGTGAAAGAACAAACCATCACGCTTTATAACGATGAGAAAAAATCCACCTACGCCTATGCTAAGGCAGACAAACCCTGGGTCAGAATTGCAAAGCCTGTTCTTAAAGGTGGTAAGGCGTACCTAAAAATCTCGGTGTCTACAAGCGAGGTGCCAAGCTCATTGGAAACAGCAACGATAACTATAACCACAAACGGCAGCCAATCCATCAAGGTAAATGTTGAAGCGCAAGTGCTGGTGCAAGGCTCGGAATTTGCAGATTTGACGGGGGATGTTACACCGGTGATGCCACAATTTTTGGGAAGCCCTTTTGCTAGTTTTGAACCTAACCAAGGAACTGTGCAAAATCCTGATGTCCCTATGCCCACCTCTGCGCATATTCTTTCGGTTCATCCCTTGGCAAGGAAAATTAAAAGCAACCAATGGACTACCTATGTGATTGCGGGATTTTTTGTTATTTCGCTTATAAGCTTGATTGGCACGATCATCTATCTAGGAATTAGGAAAATGAACTCCCAAACGCCTGCCCCTGCAGCTAAAACCAAATGATCAACCTTGATTCTCATGCTGAAAAAGCTTTCGCTCTTTGATGATCTTGCATACGGATTCGGGAACCATCTTCTCCCAAATAGGATCTTTCTTTTGTATTTTCAACAATACTTCCCGAGAAAAGATGGAGAGGTAGCTTTCATTGAATCCACGAATACTTTCAATCAGCCTGTTTTCCACAAGATAAGAAAACAAATGCCGCAACTTGGGCGTAACCAAAAGATTATCTGAGGTGATCAACGCACTCGTCTTCTTATCCATCAATGGGTAGACATAAAGCTTCAAATCATTCTTAAACAATCTACCAAAGCTTTCTAATATGCCACCATCAAGATCCGAATAATACTTTTCGTCAAATACCTCTTTCAAGGTTGGCACCCCCATCACGATGCCGATCATCTTTTTGGTGTAGCGGAAGAAATAAGCTGCAAGCCTGTGATACTCTGCAAAATTGGAAATTAAAACGATCTTCCCGAGAGATGCCAAGATATCCACCCGATCGAGAAAGTCTTTGTAATCAATTTTCCCGTTATCCAACAAGTTCTTTAGCGTCATCTCCATGATCACCAGAACATCTTCGCCCTGCACTTTGGGCTCCTGTACAAACATCGATGTTGCGCATTCCAACATATCAACGGTTACATGGGTAACTGGCCTGAAACTTCCTCTTTCCACCAGAATACTCTTTTTATAAAGCACATCCGCAGGTTGCACCACTTCACCATTCGCAAGAAACATGGTCGCCTTCGACAACCCTTTTTGCACCAGTTGCAAAGCCATCACCCGGTTATCCACCGACTTAAATGCAACGCCACTAAATTCGATCATGTCCACTTCTGCCCTCTCCGCAGAAAGGCAGTCTAGAAGACTATCAATAATTTCGTCTGCATTGGTATGATGATAAATCGCAGCATGAATCAGGTTGACCCCCAAGATTCCCAGAGCTTCCTGCTCTTGAATATTCTCGGGGTCGAGCAGGCGAACATGGATGATAACCTGAGAAACATCACCTTTGGGTTCCATCTGGAACTGAAGCCCAAGCCAGCCATGCGCATCTTCTTTTCTTGAAAAACTATTGGCAGCAACGGTGTTGGCAAAGGCAAAGAACTTGGTGGTTTCACCCCTCTTAGTATCGAGCCTTTCCACTAAAAGATCGTACTCACGATCTAGCATGGATTGAAGCCGTTGTTTGCTGACATACCTTTCGCATGGCCCATAAATTGCATCGCTTACCGTCATATCATAAGCAGACATGGTCTTGGCAATGGTGCCTGAAGCACCACCTACGGAAAAAAACCACCGTGCTACTTCCTGCCCTGCGCCGATCTCAGTAAAGGCACCATACTTCGAAGAATCCATGTTGATTTGAATTGCTTTCTGACGCGTATCCATGCTTGGTTCCAGATTTAATTAAATTGATTTAATAAAAGTTAAAAACACATCAACTATTAGTTAGTTAAGTAGACACTGATATCATTAACGATAATTTTATAGAATTGAAATGACAGATTTAGAAATTCATTGGAACTTCACCCGATCAACCCCAAAGAACAATAGCATGGTGAAAACAATACAGCGTTCACCATGCGCTCTTGTGGATGACTCTATTTCCCAGCCACTTCCTTAACCTTTGCCTCGATAGCGCTACCATCATGAACATATAAGCCGAAGGAAAGCTTAAGCACACCGTCCTTGGGAAGCTTCACCAATTCCTTGTTCCCCTTGCGATCTGGGAAGCCTGCTTTTTCCCTGCCAAAAGGGTTGGCAGCCATAAGGCCATAACCACGGCTATGCCAGCAGGATTTGAAAGCATTGGCGGAATCTGCAATGATGGTAATACCTGCGGTACCTTTATCGCAAGGGCCGGAGTAATCACACCAAGGCGACTCCATGCCCCAGACATCTTTTTCGGTTTGCTTACCTGCTGCGTTGGTAAGAATACCACCCTTCTTTTCTTTCTCGGTTACCGAGTCACGAATTCGAACCCCAAAGGAACCTTCCTTGGTATCGCCAAAAGTGATGGGGCAAACACTTGCAATTAAGCTTGTACTCATTTTGATGATGTAGCCATTGCCTGCGGTTTCCAAAGTGAAGGATCGGGTTTCATCCATAATTTTAACACCCTCCGTAGTGCGCCATTCGTTCATCGAAGAAACAGAAGCAGTAGAAGTGGTGTTTTCTATTTTCCCAATTTTCACGCAAACGATTTTGCCAAAGTTGGTTTCTTCACTCCAGAAATCCACGCCTGTAACTCCTTTGGTTTTCTGTTTAAGTTCGATGCCTTCGGGAATCACATCACCATGACAGAACCAAATTGATTTTTGATGTTTGTGATCTTTAGCCTCGGGTGAATCTTTTAGCATGGGCCAATCTCTGGTCACGCGGTTTTCACCAAGAGTTACCACAGGCCAGAAGTAAGGCTTTGCAACCGTGGGGCCATAGTTGTAAGTGGTAACCACTTTGTCGCCGATTTTAAAATCTAGCTTACCTTCTTTTTCACGGTCAACGATGGTGGGGGTTTTCGATTGCGCAAAAGCATTGTTTGCAAATGCTGAAACAAGGAAGACAGAAAGTAACAGAGAAAATCGAAGGCAGGTTTTCATGTTTGTTCGTCCTTAGGTCATGTAGAAAATATCAGCAGGAGAAAGGATGTTAGCCTAGCAAAGAATTGCAAGGAAGAAAAATGTAGCTATTGGCAGAAAATGTTAAAATAGTTAACCTTCACAAAGTGATCCTATAGTTTTTCAATCATACCAGACCAATGGGGGCTCTTATGTTGCTTCGGACTTACCAAAAAACCACACTATTTGCTGTAATAATTGCCTTTTTTGGCGTTACTGTTCCGTTGCATGCCCAAGCTCCCAAGCCCACTCCTGGGGTTGTTTTTCGTATGCAACCCATCAACCGTCTTGTAGAAAACGCCTTCTTCCTAGCAGAAGCTGTGGGCATGAAAGAGCAAGCCAAGATGATTGAAGGCTCGCTTAAAGGCCTTACAGGGCCCAAGGGAATTGAAGGAATTGATCCTGAAAAACCCATCGGATTGTATGGCAACATTGGGCCAAACCTTATCGATAGTGAAGTGGTTGGCCTAATTCCGATTGCAGATGAAAAAACATTCGTGGAGATGCTGGGAAAGTTAAACCTACAGGCAAAAAAAGGTGAGAACGGCAACTATGTGATGAACATTCCGAATTCCCCTTTCCCCATGTTTTTCAAGTTCAAGGATGGTTACATGTGCGCAACCATCAGGGACGAGAAAGGCATCGATGACAAAAAGCTGCTTTCTCCCAAAGAGTTATTGAGTGTGGAAAAAACGGGCGTCATGTCCATCAGCCTAAATTTGTCGGGATTACCTGAAGATCTAATCAAAAATATCGTGCCCCAGATTGAACTTCAAATCGCAGAAGCAAAACAGAAAAAGATCCCGGGTGAAACACCCGCTGTCCAAAAACTGCGCAATGATGTTTCCGAAATGCTCCTGCAATTCATTGTTCAAGTATTTACCCAAGGCGACGATTTAACCATGAAAGTGGATATGGATCGCAAAGCAGGAGATATTGGCTTGGGAGTTTCCTTCAAAGGGAAAAACGGCAGCGAACTTGCAAAAACCATTGCTGGCATGGGCGCTGGTAAAAGCATGGGCGCTGGCATGATCAGTAAAGATTCTGTCTTGCACATGAATATGAATAGCGTCATCCCCGCTACTGCAAGAAAAGATTTCATCAAAGTATTCCAGGAAGGAATCAACAAGAGCATCGAAGACGAAAAAGACGCCGGCAAAAAGGGGATTATGGAGAAGATGGCTAAAGCGCTTGCTCCTACCCTTGAGTTAGGCACTATGGATGCGGTAATGGAGGTAAGAAAAACAAGTAACGGAAAATTCGCCTTTCTTACTGCAATGAAAATAGCAGAGGGCAAGAAAATCGAAGAAGTGATCAAGCTTCTTTACAAAGATCTTCCCGATTCAGAAAAGAAAAAACTCTCGTTGGACTTCGCTAAGGCAGGTGATACCAATGTTCACAAAGTGGATATTCTAGTTCAACCTGCGGATGTTAAGAACTTTGGTTCAGAGCCTGGTTACTTAGCTATTTCCAATGATGTGATCCTTTTTGCAGGCGGGGAAAAATCTCTTCCCTTGGTTAATGAAGCCCTTTCTTCAAGTGCCAAACCAAGCCCTATATTCGAGTTTGAAATCGCATTTAACAAAGCTGCGGGCCTTCTGACCAAGGAATTTGCGGATGCTGTCGAGGTTGCAGAAAAGATTTTCAAAGAAAACCCCAACTCTGACAAATTAAAGCTTACTCTCGAGGGTGGGAAAGAATTATCTTTAAAAATGTCAATGAAATCTACAGTTCTAACATTCTTTAAAGCCGCTGATGGAAGTAAGTGAAATAAATCAGAATTCCTTCGCGAATTCGTTGTTAGTCCTAACATAGTATAGGTTTAAGGGCCTTCCACTTTTATCCAGGAAGGCCTTTCCTTTAAACCCTGTTGAAAATATTCTTCACAACTTCACTAATGTTTACCAAGCTCTTATGGACATTATCCTCATCAAATCATTAGATTTAAGTATCGGATTGATTTTGCTTTCAGTCTCTTACCAAGCTGGCTTAACAAACCGGCATGGTTGTTGTATTTAATATCATGATTGCAAGGCAGCTTTTGAAATCGTTGCCTATTGACTAGTTTTGTGTGGTGAAGGTTCCAAATTCGTAAAGGTCTAACATGTTAGAAAAAACCAGAAACATCGGTATCATTGCTCATGTGGATGCAGGTAAAACCACCACCACCGAGCGCATTCTTTATTTCAGTGGTACCAAACATAAAGTTGGCGATGTCGACTCCGGTGACACCACCACTGACTTTGATCCCCTCGAACGCGCCAAAGGTATCACCATCAACTCTGCCGCTGTTTCAGTCGACTGGGGCGATAACACAATCAATATCATCGATACCCCCGGGCATGTGGATTTTACCGCTGAAGTAGAACGATCGCTGCGCGTACTCGATGGCGCAATTGGTGTTTTCTGCGCAGTGGGTGGCGTTGAAGTCCAATCCGAAACCGTATGGTTTCAAGCTAACAAGTACAAAGTTCCACGCATTGCCTACATCAACAAGATGGATCGAACTGGCGCAGACTTCTACGATTGCGTTTCCCAGATCGTTGAAAAGCTTCGTGCAAAGCCTGCCATCTGCACCCTGCCCATCGGTGTTTATACCGAGTTCAAAGGCATCATCGACCTCATCCGAATGAAATTCATCGATCGTGATTTACTTGACAAAACCAACACCAAGTTCGAACTTGTTGACATCCCAGAATCCCACATCGAAGAAGCTCAGGAATACCGCGCCAAGCTTTTGGATATGGCTTCCCTCGCTAACGATGAACTCGCTGGTTTGTTGATGGAAGAAAAAGAAGTTCCTGAAGCACTTCTTAAAGCCGCTCTTAGAACAGGCACCATCGACGGCTTGTTCACACCCATCATGTGTGGCTCTTCCAAAACTTTCCACGGTGTTCAACAGCTCCTCGATGCAGTTATTGATTTTCTTCCTTCCCCTTTAGACAGGCCTCCTGTCGAAGGTATCGTTTTAAAAACCAAGGAAAAAGAACTGCGCAGCCCTGATCCAAAGGATCACTTCTCTGGCTTGGCTTTCAAGACCGTTGCAGATTCAACAGGCGATCTTGTTTATGTTCGCATTTACTCCGGAGAATGCAGCCCAGGCGATACTCTTGTTAACACCACCAATGCCAAGCAAGAACGCATTGGCCGTATCTACCGTATGATGGGCAACAAGCGCGTTGAAAAAGATGTTGCTGGCCCTGGCGATATTGTTGCAATGATCGGCCTCAAGCAGACTTACACAGGCAACACGCTTTGCGTGCCAGAAAAGCCAATCGCCCTAGAATCCATCTTGTTCCCTAAACCAGTTATCAGCCAGTCGCTGATACCTGATAAGACCACGGATGAAACCAAGCTTGCAGATGCCCTTGGTAGATTGGTTCGTGATGATCCAACTTTGAAAGCTCATACCGATCCTGAAACCAATCAGTTGATCATCTCCGGTATGGGTGAACTTCACCTCGAAGTTTCTGTTGACAAGCTTCATCGTTTCCCTGGTGTTAAGGTTTCAGTAGGCAAGCCCATGGTTGCTTACAGACAAACTTTATCCAAGGCGCTTACCCACGAAACTCGCTACATCAAGCAGTCGGGTGGTCGTGGTAAGTTTGCGGTTATCACGGTTGAATACAAACCGCTGACAGCCACCGATATCGAAGAATGGAACAAAGAAATGGAAGAGGCTGATGACAAGCCAGATCTAAACAACATCTACTTCCTTGACAAAGTTTTTGGCGGTGTTGTTCCCAAAGAATACATCCCTTCCGTTGAAGCTGGTATTCGTCAAGGCACCATCAAAGGCGCCAAGTACGGATTCCAGTGCGTTGATATCCAAGCATCTTTGGTGGATGGCAAGTATCACGATGTGGATTCATCCCAGGATGCATTCCGCCTCGCTGGTTGGGAAAACTTCCGCGATGCCCAAATCGTCGCTGGTATCACCCTTCTCGAGCCAATCATGAAGGTCGCAGTTGTTGCCCCTGATAAATACATGGGCGCACTCACAGGCGATATTAGCCGTCGACGCGGACTTATCCTCGACTCCGTAAGTGCCAACGGTCGTGTAACAATCACGGCTCAAGTGCCTTTGGCAGCTCTGTTTGGTTACACCACCGATTTGCGTGGCGCAACCAGCGGTACTGCAGCGTTTACCATGGAGCCCAGCCATTACGCTGAAGTGAAGGAAGAACTCGCGGACATCCCTAAAAAGACCAACTAGTTCTTAGTTCCACATGGAACATTGGTAGAAGCCCCGGATTAATCTCCGGGGCTTTTTTTATGGTTCCACATGGAACATCACCAACCCTGCATCATTCTAAAAATATTACTGTTCCACATGGAACATCGCCAACCCTGCATCATTCTAAAAATATTTTGGTTCCACATGGAACATTCGTATTGCCTTGATTTGATTCTGTGGTTATATCCCGTCGCCTGTTAGGTTCGTTTTTAAGTATCAGGAGTTAAATCATGGATAAGAAAGCTCGGTTGGGTAGAGGGCTTGATGCTCTCATTAGTTCAGGCAATGAAGGCTATACCACCACTAGTTCCTCAAATGTAGTACCTGTGGATTCGATTGAAACCAATCCCAATCAACCCAGAAAAACCTTCGACCCAGATCAACTTGCTTCCCTCGAAGAAAGCATCCGCACTCATGGCGTTTTGCAACCTTTGGTCGTCAGGCAGGTCGATGGGAAATATCAGCTTATTGCAGGCGAACGAAGGCTTCGCGCCTCGCGTGCAGCGGGCCTTGTATCCGTTCCTGTTCATGTTGTCGAATTCAATGATCAGGAAGTCGTCGAAGCCGCACTTGTGGAAAACATCCATAGGTCGGATTTAAACCCGATCGAAAAAGCACAGGGCTTTAAAGAATATCTCGATCGTTACCAAGTCACCCACGATCAACTTGCAAAAAGATTAGGAATGGCTCGAACCACCATCACCAATCTGGTTGCTTTACTAGAGCTTGCAACCGAAGTTCAGGAATCGATCCGCGTTTGCCAGATTACCACAGGTCATGCCAAGGTTTTGAAAGGCATCACCGATAAAGCCAGGCAGATCCAAATCTGTAAGGAAATCATTGCCAAGGGCCTTTCTGTTCATGCCACGGAATTACTCACTAGGCAAGTTTCCGCAGAGCCTAAAGATACTGAGGTAAATTACACCGCAGATTTAGGCGAAGAAAAAGCGGATCATAAGACGAATCATGTTCGCTTACTGGAAGAGGAGTTGTGCCAGAAGATCGGCATGCGCCTCGAAATCAAAGTGAAGGCAAAAGAGCGCGGGCAAATTGTTTTACCTTTCGATAACAATGATGAATTCGAAAAACTTTGCGAGTTTTTCAAACGCTAACCTAAGGCCCCCTGTCTCGGGATCCTTACGGTTTCATGAAAGGGAGTTACACGCATAACTCCCTTTTTTATTGCCCTTACCTTGCTTCTTTTTGACTTAGATACCTTGGCAAGATGCACAAGCATAAGGGTATTTCAAGTTTTTGTGTGACTGGGAACTCTAGCTTGTTGGGGTAAAGAATTGAACAGATTTCATATTCCTTCCAGATCGAGGTTTCCATTCTGCCCTAAGATTGGTAAAACATCTATACACGGGGTGTAGCTCAGCTTGGCTAGAGCGCTTGGTTTGGGACCAAGAAGTCGCAGGTTCGAATCCTGTCTCCCCGACTCTTTTAACCTAAGCTCTGCATTCTTTAATGATGCAGAGCTTTTTTTATTCCCCTCTTACTCTCCCCTTATCCACGCCCCTTTCAAGTTTTCTCTTATCAACCTGCTTAAGGTAGTGTAAGTTAATCCTCTACTGCTTAATAACTAATCACCTTCAAGGTACTTTGATTATGTTGAACAACATCTCACGCAGAAC
>QWPF01000088.1 GCA_003671255.1 Planctomycetota bacterium
AACCAGAAACACGCTGGCAGATTAAAAACGCAGGTAAGTTGCTTCTCGAAATCAACCTAGGCAAACGAGATGAATCTGCAACCCGGTGCTATGCTCAAATCGCAGGCAAAGATCTTGTTTTTCTCCTTGATGTTAAACAAACCAATTGGCTTCAGGGTGAATTTCGATCTCGTACCGTTTGGGCCACACCCCTTGATGCTGTTCAAATCGATTCCATCAAAGTTACCTCTCTGAACAATAATTTCGAACTCGCCAAACGAAATAATGTTTGGGTTTCTGTTCCCAAACCGACGGATCGCATTAATGATGTTTTGGTTAATGCCATGCTCGCTTCACTCTCAGGTTTGAAACTCGAGCGCTATGTGGTGGATAAAGGGGCATCCTTAAATCTATTCGGGCTCGATCCGGTTGAAACAACGATCGAAATAGGAACGCCCATGGGTAAAAGAACTCTGCTGATAGGCAGGCAGGAAGGTGGTTCTAAAAAATACTACGCCCGCGTTGCCGATAACAAGCAGGGCGATGTGTTTCTGATTAGCGAAGCGGATTCCATGATCATCATGAAGCCCGCAGCTTCCTTGATTAAAGGCGAAAAGTAAATTAAATCTTAGGAAGTTCGAACCCCTTGCGGGCTTCTCTTCCTACAAATTTGTTTGCTTCTGCATCATCAAAGGTTTCGGTCTTTGGATCAAACTTCAGTTTCTTGCCTGTACGCCAAGCGATATTACCAGCATGGCAAAGCACACTACTTTGGTGCCCTTGTTCAATTTCTTGATTAAGCTCTTCTCGTTTTCGTGATTTAACACAATCAAGGAAATTGCGGATATGCAAAGGCAAAGGTGAAGGGCTTGTGCCTTGCTTCACCAGTTTATTATCTTTGTCGAACGCTTTCCAGTCGCTGTTGGAAATCAGCACCCAACCGCCCTCGCCATGAACCACAGCGCCCTCGGTGAGGTCATGAAGTCGAGGCTTGGACCAGATGCGCATTTCATAGACTAAAATTTGCCCCGGGTATTCGTAGGTAACCTGCATGGTATCGGGCCATTCTTGAACATCTTCGAAAAAGAATTTTCCGCCTGCGGTGCTGATGGAAAGGGGGTAGCCGGTTGCACCCAGAGCCCATCTGCCATAATCCAAACGGTGTACACCATCATTTCCCAGATCACCACATCCGTAATCAAAGAACCAGCGCCAAGAACCATGAAATCTGCGTTGATTGAATGCTCGTTTGGGTGCAGCGCCCAACCACATATCGTAGTCGATGCCTTTAGGTGGTTCGCTATCGGGAACTGCGGGTATTTCTTTTTGGCGGTCGGTTTCCCAAGATCTTGCGAAGATGGGTTTGCCGATGTTTCCTGCTTTGATGTATTCGACTGCTTCTTTGAGATAGGCTGCGCTGCGTGCTTGGGTTCCCATTTGTACAATGCGATTGTATTTGCGGGCTGCAGCCACCATGGTCTTGCCTTCGAGGATATTATGGCCATCGGGCTTTTCGACATAAACATCTTTTCCCGCGATGCAACCGTGGATGCAGGGAAGGGCGTGCCAGTGGTCGGGGGTTCCAATCACGAAGGCATCGATTGATTTATCGTTTAAGATATCTTGGTAGTTGATGACAAGCTTGGGTTCTTTTTTTGTTTTTTCTTTGATCTCTGCGCCTTTTCGAAGTCGCACTGATTCATCGAGATCAATGATGTGGGTAACTTCGACATCGGGTTGTGCCGCGAAGTTTGCGAGAAGTGAACCGCCTTGGCCGCGCACGCCTATGCAAGCTACCCGGATTTTATCATTGGGCCCAGCAACAGCATTGCTGGTTTCTGCAATGAAATACCCTGCGGATAAAGCTGCAGTGGTTTTGATAAAGCTTCTTCGATTTTGAGATTTCATAATTAAAGCTCCGTGAATGGGAGGGATCAAATCAGGCAGGGATAGAGATAGTAAACACTTGATTGGTTCAAGGTTCAACAAAAAAGTGATAAGCAATGTTTATTGCATGGGTAGAATTTAATTAAGAGGGGCGTTTTAAGTGTTTTACTTTTAAAGGGGAGATGCTTGCAATTTTAAGGAAATCATCATCGAAGCTGATTAATTCAGCATCATGATGGATAGCAATCGTAGCGATGAGTAAATCGAACGAGCCAACCATGATATTTTTCTGTTGGCAGGCCTGTCCGAGTTTGCAGGCTTGCATCCAAAGATCGGCTGGGGTTTCAAGAATTGGAAAAGTCAGAAAATGTTCCTCAAGTTGTTTAGATTCAGCAGGAGAGGCATGCCTGAGAATTTCGAAAGAAATTGGAGGTGTCAAGTGTGCGTTTGGATTAAGAATATAAGGGGCAATAAATTGTTTTAGGATTCTGGGGGAACGCTTTCGCGTGAAATCGATCCAAAGGCAGGTGTCGATAAGAAAAGGCATCAGCTTCCCCAAGATTTTTTTCCATCAAGGTCTGATTGCTGGTCAAACTGCTGACCTTTTTCGAATCCTTTAAGTTCAACGCCCCAGGTTCCCGAGATAAACTTCTGAGCAGAGATCTCTCGTTGCTTCATTTGCAAAGCTTCAACAACAAGCTTCCGGATTGCAGGGCCCTTTTTGATTTCCCCCGTAATCTTGCAGATAGCATTGATGTCAGAATCAGATAATTCAACAGTTATTTTCATACTTTTAGTCTAACAAAGAATGATTGATTTGTCAAAATATAAAGGCTAATAGAAAGAGCCAATTCTAATTGATTAGCCTTTAAATAGTAGCACCAGATTAAGTTAAAACAGTTCGCGGATGGGGATGCCGTTGTCGAGGAGGTGTTGCGGTCTGCCATTGGGATCATTAATGGTGGTTAATGGATTGATGTTCAAGGATTTATAGAGGGATGCGAAAATATCTTGGAAGGTGACAGGGCGGGCAACAACCCGTGCGCCATGATGATCAGTTGCGCCAATGATTTGGCCGCCTTTGAAGCCGCCACCCGCAAGAAGGGCAGGAGTGACTTCTGGCCAGTGGTGTCTGCCACCGGATTTGGGATCAATGCGTGGCGTTCTGCCAAATTCACCCCAGACAACAATTGCAACATCATTCAACATGCCCCGGTCTTCAAGATCAGTGATAAGGGCATGGATTGCATTATCGACGATGGGCAGGAGTTGTTTCATGCGGGGGAAATTGCCCTCGTGGGTATCGAAGTCGCTGAATGAAACGCTAACACAGCGAACGCCTGCTTCAATCATGCGTCGTGCGATGAGGAGTTTTTTTCCTGCGTTGCCATCTTCGCTGGTTGTGGATCGCTTAGGTTCATTGATTGGGAAAGCGTATTTTGCAACGGTGCTTGGAGATTCTTTTTCAAGATCGATAGCATTTGCAAGTTTGCCTGAAAGGATGATACCAACAGCTTGTTGGGTGAAGCGATCGAGGGCATCCATCGAGCCTGAAGCATCGAGAGTTCTGCGGGATGCATCGAAGCTGGCAAGAAGTTTGGTGCGATCGTTGAGCAAGTCGGGTGTTAAGCCTTCAACAAGGTTGAGTTGAATGGCGTGGGCTTTACCTCGTTTAGCGAGTTCGCCTTTCATGCCTGATTCGAGTTCGCGTGTAAACAGATGGGAGATGTCGGGTCTGAAAGGGGTATAGGTAGGGCCGAGGAAACCGGGTCGTGCGCTGTTTCGCACCTGGGGTCTGCCTTGCATGATATCGACGAAGGCGGGTGCGGAATCGCCTGTGGCACCTTGAAGTTTTGCAAGGACGGAGCCAAATGCGGGTCTGCCACCGATGTTGGATTGGTCTTTTGCAGCAAAGCCTGATTGGCATTGAAAACCATCGTGGGCGCCAGCAGAGCCGATAAGGGAGCGAACAAAAACGCACTTATCTGCGATTTGAGAAATCTTGGGGAGAAGTTCACCAACCTGCAATCCTGGAATATTGGTAGCGATAGGTTTGAATTCGCCACGGATTTCAACAGGTGCATCTGGTTTGAGATCGAACATATCTAATTGGGGCGGCCCGCCATCGAGATGGATGTTGATTACTGCTTTGTTGGAAGATTGAATACCAGCAGCAGCTTCGGCTTTGAGTAGATCGACGAGGGATAATCCTGAAAGGCCCATTGCGCCTGCGGTGAGGAAATGCCTACGGCTTGATTTTTGATTGTAGTTACCAAAGATGGAAAGCATGAATTCATCCGGGTGGGAGGCATTAAAACTAGTCTTGAAGTAATAATAGTACCTGATGAATGGGTTTAGATCCAGCTCTTTTGAAAGGTATTTCTAAAAAAACAATAGATACAGGTGGTTTTTATCACTTAGGATGTACGAGGCATATAGTTTTTTTACTATCGAAAAAGCAGGGTGACTTCATGATTACAAGTTTTAAGCTCGTTAAAATTATTAGTCTTCATTCCTTAACAAGGTTGTTGCTGATAGTTATTGCATGGATGGTTTTAAATACTGAGTCAAGGGCGGGACAGTTAAAAGCTGGGGTAGGAAGGGAAGATATCACCAGCAAGGTTGGATTGAAAAATGACACTTTGTATGTAAAAGCCTTGGTGTTGCAGGATGCTGCAGCAACTGCGGTAATCATTACCGTAGATGCGGTTGCGATTGAAGAAATAGGTTCGATTAAGAAAACCTATCTTTCAACAGTGAGAGAGCAATTGAAGAAAGAGTTCAACATTTTACCATTGAATGTGATGGTTAATGCGAGCCACTGCCATGGAATTGTTTGCGAGGATGTAGAGGAAAGAACGGTGAAGGCGGTGCGTGAGGCGATGAAAAACTTGGTAGATGTTGATGTGGGCAATGGCGTTGGATTTGAAAACAAGATCATGGAAAATCGCAGGGTGAAGCTGAAGAATGGGAAAGATGCGGATATGCGCAGGGCTTATTCGCTACCTCCGGACTCTGAAGTTGAAAGTGTTGGCCCGGTTGATCCGCAGATAGGAATATTGCGATTAGATCAAAAGAATGGCAAGACGCTTGCTGTGCTTTACAACTTTGCATGCCATCCGATTCAGGGTGTTCCCAGTGGTGGGAATACTGCAGACCTTACGGGATATTCTTCGAAAGTGATTGAAGATTGCCTAGGCGATGGAGCGATGGCGTTTTTTATCCAAGGTTGTGGCGGTGATATCAATCCCGTGCTATACAAGGATGTCGCATATCCCCCTGATGCAGAACCTTTAGGAAATATGTTGGGCATTAGTACGATGCGGGGGCTGAAGCAAATTAAATGCAAACCCGATGTTGCGTTCAAGGTGATCAATGAAACGATTTCGTTGCCCCGGGCAGAGTTATCAGGGCGCATCGAATCTCTTCAGGCAGAGCAGCAAAAATTGTTGCAATCACTTGGTGCAAACAACTTGAACTTCAAAACATTTCTTCCCTTGATGGTGAAGTACAACAATTCTGAGGAGTTCCCATCGTATTTTTCGCAGCACTATCTTCATGAGAAAATGCTTGGAAGAAATGATCTTGAAAAGCTGGATGCGGAGAACCGGAAAAACATGAAGAAGTATCTTGCCAACATTCATGTGATGGAGGAACTTACCCGGGTGCAAACGAATCTTGCGTTGTTGAAGAAGAATCAGGCGAAGAACATTGCTTCAGGGAAACGAACCATCGATGTAGAGGTGATGGGTTTGCGCATAGGAGATTTTGTCATGGTGACATTTCCGGGAGAGTTGACAGTGCAGATCGGGTTGAACATTAAAAAGATGTCTCCTCACAAAAGTACTTTCGTTGCAGGATACACTAATGGTTACATTTATTATGCGCCAACTGCGGAGCAACTTAAGAATGTGGGCAATGCGCAGGAAGACAGTGATTGCATATTGGCGCCTGAATGGCAGCAGATATTTGAAGACAAAGTCGCAACTATATTAAAGAAGTTATGATTACGAACGAAAAGAAAGCAAGGAACCATGCAGATGATAAGTGGGACCATAGTTTTGTTAATGTGGGTTTTGCAAGGGCAGTTGGAAGTTAAAAAAGAGTCGCCTCCTTGGTATGAAGATCGCAAGCAATTGCTTTATTTCAAGGATCTGCAGGGGAAGTTACAGCCTGTTAAAAGTGTAGCTGACTGGTCTAATCGTGTGACCCATACACGGGAAAACATGGAATTGGTAATGGGCAAGTTGCCTTCAATCACTTCTCTTCCACTGGACATGAAAATTGATTTTGAAGAGAAGTTGCAACACTACACACGCCAGCATATCTCGTTTGTGGTTGAGAAAGATGACCGAGTGCCAGCGTTTTTATTAATTCCTCATGGTGTAAGCAAACTAAGCAGCAAGCCCGGGGTGATTTGTCTGCCAGGTAGTTCCAAGCCTGGTAAAGACACCCCTGCGGGTATTTCCCAAGCTACCGGCCAAGCCTATGCGCATGAACTTGCCTCGAGGGGCTATGTTTGTTTGGTGATGGATTATCCACTTTTGCATACAACTGAATATAGCACCGACCCTTATGAAATGGGTTATATCAGTGCCACCATGAAGGGAATTGTGAATCATCGCAGAGGGATAGATCTGCTGATATCGCTTGCCTTTGTAGATTCTGGATCCATAGGAGTTATTGGGCATTCTTTGGGCGGTCATAATGCGATCTTCCTTGGTGTGTTTGATGAAAGAATCAAGGCGGTGGCATCAAGTTGCGGGTTCAATGTATTCGCAAAACACAACAAGGGAGATGTCAGGGCTTGGAGCAGTAAATATTACATGCCTAGGATTAAAACGGAATACAAGGACGACCCATCAAAGATACCGTTTGATTTCACCGAAGTGCTCGCAGCCCTAGCGCCCAGGCCTGTTTTCATCAACGCGCCTTTGCACGATGACCCGGATTTTGAAGTCTCTGGAGTGACCGATTGCATTGATGCTGCTCTTCCCGTGTATGAAAAAATATTCAACACTAAAGATAAGCTTGATGTGCATCACCCTGATACCAACCATAGTTTTCCACTTAAAGAGAGGCTTCTTGCTTATGCTTTTTTTGACAGGCATTTGATGCCCAGGGCTAATGCTACGGATATGAAAAACGGCTTAATCATTCACTTGCCTCTTAGTAATGATGCCCGAGATATTTCTGGGAATGGCAATCATGCGGAAGGTTTAAATGTGGAGTATGCCAAGGGTGCTTCTTTTAATGGAAGGAATTCATCCCTCAAGATTTCAAAGGATGTTGGTCGTCAGTTATTAGGCAAGGGTGAATTCAGCATTGCCTGCTGGATTAAAGCAGAGGACAAGTCGAATGAATCTTCCGGTGGAGACATCTTTAGTTGGTATGATCCCAATACTTTCCGGGGGGTGAACTTCAGCCTTAAAAGTAACCAGGGTGTTACGACCAATCAGGCGAACTATCGCCATTTGCATTTTGGAATCGACAATAATAAAGTTGGAGAATGGCAGGACTGTGGTCAGCCTGGGAAAGCGTTGTGTGCATTTTCGCTTGCAGTTCATGAAGGGCAGCTTTATGCGGGCACTTGTGTTCCCGATGCCAAAGATTCTGCCCGGGTATATCGTTATGCTGGTGCCCAGCGCTGGATTGATTGTGGAGCGCCTGATAAATCAAATAGCGTGATGTCGCTTGCGGTTTATGAGAATGAGCTTTATGCAGGCACGGGCAAATACAGGATAGCGGGCTCTGCGCTTCCTGAATCGACCAACCTGAATCTTGGCGGGAGCATATTCCGGTATGAAGGCCGCAATGTCTGGAAAGATTGTGGTCAGTTGCCTGATACCGAAGCCGTGGGTGGAATGGTCGTTTATAAAGGGAAGCTATATGCCTCTTCGTTATACAAGCCTGCAGGTTTTTATCGGTATGATGGGGAAAAGAATTGGACGAAATGTGCAACTCCTTTTGTTGTAAACCCGGTGAACAAACAGCCAGAAAACCTGCGGGTTGAATCACTGACTGTTTTTGGCGAATACCTCTATGCAAGTAGTTATGATTGCGGAAATGTTTTCCGTTATGATGGCGAAAAGTGGACCGATCTAGGTAGGCTTGGTGATAATACCCAGACCTATTCGTTTGCGATTTACCAGGGTTCCCTTCATGTAGGCACTTGGCCAAGTGGCAGAGTCTATCGGTTTGAAAAGCCTAATGAGTGGACAGATCTGGGCAGATTAGGCCAGGAACTTGAGGTTATGGGCATGGTTGTACATAACGGAAAATTGCTTGCAGGTACTCTTCCTCTTGCTGAGGTTTATGAATACAGCAACAACAAGACTTGGAAAAAAATCACTAGGTTGGATCATACTCCGGATGTCAAGTATCGCAGGGCCTGGACCATGGCGGAGCACGATGGCCGTCTCTTTTGCTCAACGCTTCCCTCGGGGAAGATATTTTCGTTTGAGTCAGGTCGTAATGTTATCTGGGGGCATTCCCTATCCAAGGGTTGGCATCATGTTGCTGCGATTAAGGCAGGGGATAAACTCAAGCTTTATCTTGATGGAAGCAAGGTGTCGGAAAGTGCGCTGTTCGATGCGCGTGATTTTCAACTGGCTAATGATGGTGTGATTAAAATCGGAGCTGGAGTTTCAGAAAACTTTCTTGGGAAGATGTCTGATTTCAGGATTTACAATCAAACTCTGGATGTGGAGCTTGTTAAAAAGCTTGCATCGATGAAACCGCCTTCATGACAATCAGCTAGGAACCACTTCGAAGATATAATTATCTGGGGATCGGAAGAAGAATCGTGCAAAAGATGTCGGGCGTTTTGCAGTGATGATTTCTGCGCCGTGCTGGGTAAGCCTTTGCTTTAAGGATTCGAATTCTTGCTCGGGCCAGCGAATGGCAATGTGTCTGCCATATTCCTGTTCAAACTTTAGAGAATCGAACTCCTTGTTTTCAAGGATGTGGAGTTCCTGCCCCGGAGCGATTTGCAGCCAAGCTGCAGTCACTGCAATGTTGCCCGGCTTTTCGATGGGTTGCCAATGCAATGTCTTAATGAAGAATTCCTTGAACGGAATAATGTCTTTCGTCAGAAGGGTGATATGAGCAATGGACATGATTGCTATTACTGGCCCTTCAGATAATGCCGTTCGATGAAGGTCGTGTCAACTTTGCCATCAACAAAGGCAGAGTTCGTGAAAATCTCTCTAAGAATGGGGATGGTTGTTTTAATTCCTTCGACATGGAATTCTGCAAGTGCCCTGCGCATAGTAGCGATGGCTTCGGCACGAGTAGGTTTGTGAACCAGTAACTTGGCCACAAGGGAATCGTAGTTGGAAGGAACTCTATAGCCTTGAACCGCATGGGTATCCATGCGAACGCCTGGGCCGCCTGGGGGTTGCCATTTGGTGATTAAGCCAGGGAAGGGTCTGAAGCCATTGGCTGGGTCTTCAGCATTAATCCGGCATTCGATGGCACAACCCCGATGAACGATATCATCTTGCTTAAAGGAGAGAGGCAGGCCGGAGGCGATGCGGATTTGTTCTTTTACAAGGTCGACGCCTGTTACGAGTTCTGAAACAGGGTGTTCGACTTGGATGCGCGCGTTGACTTCGATGAAGTAGAAGTTGTTGTCTTTGTCGAGTAGAAATTCTACGGTACCTGCACTGTAATAGCCTGCGGATTTAACAAGCTTGACTGCAGCGGCACAGATTTCTTTGCGGATTTTATCGGGCAGATTTGGTGCAGGGGATTCTTCGACAAGTTTCTGGTGCCTGCGTTGCAGCGAGCAATCGCGTTCCCACAGATGAACCACATTGCCTTGGGTATCGGCTAGAATTTGAACTTCGATATGGCGAGGTTGTTCGATGTATTTTTCGAGATAGACGCTGCCATCTTTGAATGCGTTTTCTGCTTCTTGAACAGCGGCAGCAAGGCCGGAATGAAGGCTGATATCGTTATGAGCAACTCGCATGCCTCTGCCACCGCCGCCTGCCGATGCTTTGATCAATACGGGATAACCCATGGAGTGGGCCAGAGCAAGTGCTTCTTCGTCTTTGGTGATAAGCCCTTCGCTGCCTGGTACAACCGGAACGCCTGCCTTCTTGGCCATTTTGCGGGCTTCGTTTTTATTGCCTAGTTTGCGCATGGCTTCATGGGGAGGGCCGATGAATTCAATTTTGCAGGATCTGCAAACTTCAGCAAAGTGAGCGTTTTCCGAAAGGAAGCCATACCCTGGATGAATGGCTTGAACATCAGCAATTTCAGCAGCGCTGATAATTCTGGGGATGTTAAGGTAGCTTTCAGCAGAGTTGGCAGGGCCGATGCAAATGGCTTGGTCTGCAAGTGCCAGATAGGGTGCATCGCGATCAGCTTCGCTGTAAACAGCGACGACTTCGATCCCCATATCTTTACAGGCACGAATAACACGGAGAGCGATTTCACCACGATTGGCAACTAGAATGCGTTGAAACATGAGAATAATATCCGCCTGATAGGCGAGAGCTCCTTATCAACCGTTGGGATCAACCCGGAACAAAACTTGGCCATACTCTACAGGTTGTTTATTTTCGATTAAGATTTCGACAATGGTGCCTGTGCACTCAGCAACGATTTCATTGAAAAGTTTCATGGCCTCGATCTGGCAGACCACGGTTTTGGGATTAACTTTGGCGCCTACCGCAACATAGGTAGGGCTACCTGGTTTTTCCTGGGAATAAAAAGTGCCTGGCGTAGGGCTCTTGATTTCAATCAGGTTCTTGTTGGCAGCAGGTGCTGCAGCAGGAGCAGGGGTTGCGGACTGCGCTTGAGCGGGTTGTTGTAAAACAGGAGCAGGCTGTTGCTGCATAATGGGAGCGAAAGTAGGAACACCTAGACCTTCTTTTTTAAGGCGGATTTTCTTTTCGCCATCTTGAAGATCGAGTTCGCTTAGCCCATGTTTAGACATAAGTCGAACAAGGTCACGAATCGTTTCGACCTCGAAGGGGTTCGTTTTACTGTTAGGTTTTTCAGCCACCTGCAACTCCTTTCAAAAGAGCATCCCCGATTAAAGGGTAAAAAACTTAGGCGATGATATTATCATCGAGTTCTCTGGAAATTCCAGTCAGATATTGCGCACCTGAGGAAGTTACCAGAATATTATCCTCAATTCTGACCCCACCCCAGCCCGGAAGATAAATCCCCGGTTCGAGAGTGAAGACCATTCCAGGCTCGAGAACCGTCTCAGAGCCAGGCCTGAACCATGGGGCTTCATGAATCTGTAAACCTATGCCATGCCCCAAGCCATGTCCAAAATAATCACCAAAGCCCGCATCTGCAATGAATTGTCTTGCAGCATGATCAACTTCGAGGGCCTTAACCCCGGGTTTGATGGTGTTAAAGGCTGCTTTTTGAGCCCCTAAGACAATCGAGTAAATCTTTCGCAGTTTATCTTTCGTTTCTGTCTGCCCTTTTGTTTTACTAAAACTATGCGTATCAAGAACGCGGGTCAGGTCGCTTTTATAGCCACTCGGACTGCTTGCGCCCCAGTCTATCAACAAAAGGTTTTCATTCCCAATGCAATGTTGGGAGGGAATTGCGTGGGGCAAAGCAGCGTTTGAGCCCGCAGCGACAATAATTGGGAATGCGGCACACTGCGCCCCCATCGAGCGCATCAGTCGTTCTAGTTCGTCTGCAACATTTTTTTCGGTTTCAGAAGACAAAAGCGATTTAGAAAGCGAGGTGAACGCATCCTGCGCCATCTTAATAGCTTCGCAGATGGCTTCGATTTCGATGGGTTCTTTAACCATGCGCTGGGTTTCAACCCGTTCCCGGGTGGCGAGCCAACTGCACTCGGGTAATAGTTCTTTCAACGATTCAAAGTCGGAAACGGTAAGCACTTGGCATTCAAAACCAATTGATAGCCCCTT
>QWPF01000089.1 GCA_003671255.1 Planctomycetota bacterium
TAGCCTCGTCTTCGGCGTCACTATCAATGGTTCCATTCTAGGTTTCTTAATCATGGCCATCGCAACCGCATTGCTTTCCGCTGCTACTGGATTATTGGTTGCAGCAGTGGGTGGCACCGAAAACCGCGCACGAAGCATGGCAATTCTTTCTATTCTAAGCCTCTCCATCCTCGGCGGGCTTTGGTTACCTTCCTTCATGCTTCCCCTATATGTGCAAAACTTTTCTCTCTTACTTCCTACCACCTGGATGATCAAGGGATTCGAGGGTGTCATTTGGCAGGGCATGGGCCTCATTGATGCATCCTATTGCGCGCTTGTAACACTTTTTTTTAGTGCAATCTTCATTGGTTTCTCAATCTTAAAATTCCAATCAACCAACCAACAATCCTCTACCGATGGAGTTGGCTCATGCAATTAAAACCAAAGCTGATCATCTTCTCTGTGCTTTTGTATGCAACATCGTTGAACGCAGAGGTATTAATCTACAGGCCAGTTCAAGTTCCAAAAATAGAAATGGAAGACCAGTTTCAAAAACCATACCGACTCGATAATTACAAAGGCGATGTGGTGATCTTGCTATTTGGTGATAAAGAAGGAGCTGATGCGAACAAAATTTTAGGCCAGACGATCCATGAATCTTTTCACCCCCAAGCAAAAGGCAAGAACCCCGGGCAGGCACGCTTCGCCCCTGTTCTCGAAATTGTCAATCAACCACCAGGCACCCGCGCACCCGAAGTTCATACCATTGCTGTAGCAAGCATTGGAAAAGTTCCAAACCTCGTTAAAGTTTTCATTCGAAATCAATTTCAAAAAGCCTCTCCCGAAGTTCCCGTATGGCTTGATTTTAATGAAACCATGCGCACTACTTTTAAATTCAAACCCTCTAGCGCAAATCTCGTGGTGATTGATCCCCTAGGCAACCTTCGCCTGAGCGCTAGTGGCAACCTTACCCAAGCGGAATTTACCGATCTGGTGAACGCCATCGAAGGTATCAGGGTGGAATCTGTCAATGCTCAGATCATGCCTAAAGCCCCGTAAGAATGCCTGATAAGATTGGTAATCTGCTTTTTCGCTTTAAAATCGGAACTTTTACCCTGATAATGGGTCTAAATAATAGGTTCTTTTAATTACTTTTTGCAGTGATCAAACTATGTACCTTAAATACGCTTCCTTCAGTTTGATTTCCTTGATCTTTTTGGCAATCTCAACCTCCGTTCAAGGTCAGGATGGCAATAAAAACAAGTCCAACGAGACTTTTTCCAAAGCGAACATTTCAAAGATTCAAGGCACGCATTTCACTGCAAGGGTATCTTTAGATCCAAACAGTAAATCTATAACCGTCCAGATTCCCAACCAAAAAGTTGTCAACAAAAACGATAACGACAACAATAAAAATGATGATAATAACAACAAGCCCAAGAATTCAAAGTCTAAAAATGGGCAGAACCAAGCAGCTCAGGCCCAAGCAAAACAGATCCAGATGTTGAAGTCGATGAAAGTTGTAACCGAGTGGGTTGAAGTTGAAATCCCCATCAAGGAAACAACAAAAATCAGAACTAAGACTCCACTTCAAGTTTATGATGACAAAGGAAACATTAAAAAATACAGCCCTGAGGAACTTAAAACACTCAAAGGTAGCAACCCTGCCCTTCCCGGATATGAAGTAAAATTAGATGAGTTAACCCCGGGCGCAGTTGTTGAAGTAACCTTAAACAAATCCCCAGCAAATAAAGATGACAAGAAAGATGATGATAAGGTTTTTGCTACCATGATCATGGTCATAGGCAAAGATGCTACATTCAAACCACCTGTCGATAATTCAAAAAATAAAAAGAAGTAGCATCTTTTAAAACTCAACTGAGAACTTAAACACAAGTAAAAGAAGGGAAGACAGCCAGTACCCGCTTGCGTTTCTAAACTATTAGAGAGTAAGGTGATAGGAGAAAGAAAACAACCAAATCACGCGAAAAGTGTTGATGATGGGTACGGAAAGAAAAAACTCCAAAAGCATCTACCCATCTCTTGGTAAAAAAGTGGTATAATTACACTGAAAGGAAATATGACAATGGCTACGGTTACAATTTTAGAAGCACAATCTACACTTTCAGATCTTATCCACAGGGCCACCCTTGGTGAAGAAGTAGTTATAACTGAAAACAACCTGCCGATAGCCAGGCTTGTTCCGGAATCGGTTTTACCTTTGAAGAAACCCCGCCTGGCTGGAACTCTTCGAGGAACCGTGCTGCATATGGCGCCTGACTTTGACGCCCCGCTTGAAGACTTCAAGGAGTACATGGAGTGAGGTATTTATTGGATGCCCACGCCCTGATATGGTTCGTTGATCAGGATCATCTGCTAAGCCCCAATGCGCATGCGATAATGTCAAACTCAACCAACGATCTGGTTTTAAGTGCTGCAACGATTTGGGAAATAGGGATCAAAGTTGGTTTGCAAAAATTACCTCTATCGATGCCATTTAAGCAATGGATGAACAAAGCAATTGCGGATCTTGGAATAGTAATTCTGCCAATCACCGTGGAATATATAGACAAACAGATTGGACTGCTTCATCACCATCGGGATCCGTTTGACCGCATTTTGGCTTCACAAGCAATTGTCGAGGGAATACCACTCCTTAGCAAAGACACGACTTTCGATAACTACGGAGTTGTGCGCATCTGGTAAAAAGTAGCCATGCTTTATATTTAGTCAAGAAAAACTGATTAACTACCCTGACTGGGGTAAACTGCCAAAGTCACCTTAAACAAATCCCCAGCAAATAAAGATGACAAGAAAGATGATGATAAGGTTTTTGCTACCATGATCATGGTTATAGGCAAAGATGCTACATTCAAACCACCTGTCGATAATTCAAAAAATAAAAAGAAGTAGCATCTTTTAAAACTCAACTGAGAACTTAAACACAAGTAAAAGCGAGAACCGTCTTATTACCTTTTCATTGATGAGAAGTTTAATACTCATATCACACCGCCACTCTTGATTCAAAGTAATGTTTCAAATTCGACAATGAAAGTGAGACAAAGTGGTAAAAAGCACTGGTTTTTCACTACACTAATCTAGTGTGATTTAAAAACTTATTCCAAGAACTTTACATGAACGAGCCTTCAACCATACCCGAAAACAAACCTCCGCCACCCGGCAAAGGCGAAGTTCGTTCTCTCATCACAAAATTGCTCGAAGTAAAGGAAATGCACAAGGTTGCTGAAGCGCTAGCGAAAGGCCAAAGCGCAACCGTGGATGGTTGTTGGGGGTCTTCTGCATCACTGGTAGTTGCAGCTTGCGCAAGTAGAATCAAGCATAATATCCTTATCGTGTTATCACACCCCTCAGATTTAGAATTCTGGGCATCAGAGATTGATACTTTCAGCGGGCTAGAAACAAAAATATTCCCCGCAGATGATGATTTCGAAGGGAAGTTCAGCAACAAATCTGAAGCTGCATGTGCAAGGCTTAGGCTCGCCTTATCACTCAGCATTACTAGCAAACCCTCAATCGTACTTGCCTCTATACCTTCGCTTTTGCAACCCCTGCCCAGCAAAGAACAACTAGCAAAATCCAGTTTGCCCTTGAAGAATGGCACCACCATTCCCCCAGAAGATTTGACAAAATGGCTAGTAAAGCATGGGTATGAGCCAACAGAAGCCGTGGTGCAACCAGGGCAGTTTTGCAAACGAGGTGGCATCGTTGATATTTATTCACCTGGAAGTGAATTGCCTCTTCGTCTGGAATTCTTTGGCGATGAAATCGAATCCCTGAGAAACTTCGCACCTGAGACCCAGCGCAGCCTTGATGTGGTGCAATCATCTGAAATCATGGCAATGACCTTTGAAGAAAAAGGAACCATGCCTAATAGCCATCTGGTGGATTACCTTGGTGCTGCAACAGTAATTCTGGTTGAACCGGAAGAGATAACAGATCAAGGCAAGCATTATCTAGACCGCATGGGAAACATCCGCGGGTTGTTCACCATGCAAGGTGCATTCAAAATTCTATCTAGCAAACCAAGCCTCTTAGTGGCTGCAATGCCCCGCCATAGTGCGGAAATATCTCACTCAATAAAGGCAGAATCAGTCGAGCGCTTTACCGGCGAGGTATCGAAAGTAAAAACCGAATTGGATCATGCTGCAAGCAGTGATGATGTGGTTTTGGTTTGTGCAACAGAAGCAGAAGCGCATCGCTTGCATGAGGTGCTTGCAACATCGCAAGTTGCAGAACAAGGCAGGCTCTCTTTAGATGTGGGGTTGATACGAAAAGGCTTCAGGCTTGTAGGGGTAAAAAAAGACAGACATATTCTGGTGCTTGGCGCTCAAACATTATTTCGTAGAGATGAAGTTGTAAGACCGCACGCTTCCGCAAGAAAACTTGAATCACGAGCCATTGATAGCTTTTTAGATCTTTCGCCTTCGGATTTAGTGGTGCATATCAGCCATGGTATCGCCCGATATTTGGGCATGGAGCTTCTTGAAAAGAAAAAGAATCCAACGAGTGATTCAACCAACCCTGCAAACATGGTGGTGGAAGAACATCTGGTGTTGGAATTTCGTGACAAAGTAAAAGTTTATGTACCGGTATCGAAGATAGATCTGGTGCAGAAGTATGTTGGGGGCGGGAAACAAGAACCGGAATTATCAAAGTTTGGTGGCACAGGTTGGAACAGTCGTAAATCTAAAGTACAAGCCGCAGTTATCGATCTAGCTTGCGAAATGATTCAAATGCAAGCAGTACGAGAATCGCAAACGGGCAACGCATTCCCCCCTGACACCGAATGGCAGAAAGAATTCGAAGCAGCGTTTCCCTATCAAGAAACACCCGATCAACTTGCATCGCTTACTGAAATCAAAGCAGATTTGGAACGCGCAAAGCCTATGGACAGGCTTATTTGTGGCGATGTAGGGTATGGAAAAACAGAATTGGCAATCCGGGCTGCCTTTAAATCCATTGATAACGGTAAGCAAGTTGCAGTATTAGTACCTACCACAATACTTGCAGAGCAACACCTTCGAACCTTTACGCAGCGAATTACAGGTTATCCTTTTATTGTTGAATGCCTTAGCAGATTCAGATCACCTTCCGAGCAGCGAGATATCATCGCAAGGCTGGGAACAGGCAGCGTAGATATCGTGATAGGAACGCATCGGTTGCTAAGTGAAGATGTAAAATTCAAGGATTTAGGATTGGTGGTTATCGATGAAGAGCAAAGGTTTGGTGTTGAACACAAAGAGAAGTTGAAAAGGCTGCGTGAAAAGATCGATATTCTCACGATGACGGCAACGCCTATCCCGCGAACATTGCATCTTTCTCTTCTAGGAATCAAAGATATAAGCAATCTTGAAACTCCACCTGTGGATCGTCATGCGATAGAAACACGAATTATCCGCTGGGATCCTGAGTTGGTACGGCATGGGATACTTAGAGAGATGAACCGTGAAGGGCAGGTGTACTTCGTGCATAACCGGGTGCATGACATTCTAAAAGTTGCAGATAAGCTAAAGAAACTTGTTCCTGAGGCAGCATTTGCAATCGTACATGGTCAGATGAAGGAAGCTGAACTCGAAGAAAACATGGTGAAATTTCTGAATCGTAAAGCAGATGTTTTGATAGCAACAACCATCATCGAAAGCGGTTTGGATATACCCAATGCGAACACTATTTTCATCGATGAAGCAGATATCTATGGTCTAGCAGATTTGCACCAACTAAGGGGCCGGGTAGGTAGGCAGCAACGCAGAGCCTACGCCTACATGCTATTGCCAACAGATAGAGTGCTAAGCCCGGATTCGGGCAGGAGATTAAAAGCGATTGAGGAATTCACCGAGTTAGGGGCAGGGTTCAAGATAGCATTAAGAGATCTGGAAATCCGAGGCGCGGGGAATATTTTAGGAACCCAACAAAGCGGGCATATCGCTTCGGTAGGGTATGAAATGTATTGCCAACTGTTGGAAAACGCAGTGCGGGAAATGAAGAACCAACCCTTACGAACCCCGTTGGAAGTGAACATTGATTTGGAATGGCCCGCATTTCTTCCAAGGGATTATGTAACCGGGCAGAAGAATCGGATTGAGGTATATCGAAGATTGGCCCGCATCAGGCAGTTAGAAAAACTGACGGATTTCCGCACCGAATTAAAAGACCGGTTTGGGAAGATACCTGCAGTTTCAGAATGGTTGGTAAGGCTTGCAGAGGTGCGAATACTAGCAGCCAAATGGCAAATAAGTCAGATCCATATTGAAAGGCCAGCAGCGGGAATAGCGGGGCCTATTGATCTGGTTTTCACCTACAGAAATGCAAAACGAGCCCAGACGGTTGCAAACAAAAGCAAAGGCCGGCTTAGGGTGGTTGATTCTGAAAACATCTACTGCAGGCTAAGGCCCAATGAAGATAAGCCTGAGAAACTTTACAAGTTGCTACATGAACATTTGCAATCGTAGAGTTTATCTGCACCCTTCAAGAATTTGCAAATAATGTTGCCTGATGATTTTTTGATGCCTAGAAAGAGTTTCTTGAAAAGCGATCAGATCAAATCCCAACCTTCGGGCAAGCTTCGTTACTTCATCAGTTTTATCAGGGATGGTATCAATCGCAAGATTTTGAACAATTCTTAATCTACTCTGAACTCGCAAAAGAAAATCATAAGCACTCGTCAGCTCAAATTGCTCGGTGGGAGAAACTAAACCGCAGGACTTCATCGCTTCAAGAGCAGACCAGACATTAGGTTGTCGAATAGACGGATGGCTTGCACCAAAACGGATTTGTAACACTTCGATGAGGAATTCAACATCTGCCATGCCCCCGCTGCCTCGCTTCAAATCACCCGGATTTCTACTGGCTTCAAGCCTATCTCGCATGGTTTTAACTTCATCAATGAAAGTACTTTGCCAGGGAACCATGCAAACAGCATTGGTGACAACTGCTAAAACATCGTTCGCAAAAGATGAATCACCATGAACGACCCGGGCCCGCGAAAGCATGAGCCTTTCCCAAAGCTGGACAGAATCAGAATCGGAATAATATTTTTGGAACTCGCCGATGGGGATGACAAGACTGCCTGATCGCCCTGTAGGTCGCAGCCTAAGATCTAGTTCATAAAGTCTGCCCAAAGGGCCATGATTACTAAGGGTTTTAATGATGCGTTGTGTGAGATCGACAAAAAACGAATTGTTATCAGGTTGCTGTTCATCATGAGTTTGATTATTAGGCAGATAGGGTTTGCCTTCGCCTTCATAAAGAATGATTAAATCAAGATCGCTGTGGTAATTGATTTCCCTGCCCCCGAGTTTTCCGAGACCAACAATGGCATACCTACAGGGTTTCCCCACTCTTGGGCCCGTAGATAGAATCGGAGTGCCTAACTTTCGGATCAAGGAATTCATTTCAATATCAGCGACGATGGAAAGAACAGTTTCAGCAAGGTCGCTAAGCGAGGCAACCATAAGGCGAGTAGGATCTTTACCCAGAATATCACGCACACCAATTCTAAGAAGTTCCTTATCTTGAAAGCTATGAAGGATGGGATCGAGATCCGTAGCGTTTTTACAAAGGTCTGCCAGTTCTTGTTTAAGTTCAGAAAGTTTTCTGGGTTGATCCAACACCAGAGAATCAAGAAGCTCATCGATCATGCCTGGGTTATTGGTAAGGATACCCGAGAGAAACTGGCTCCAGGCGCAGATATCGACATAGAGTTTAAGGCTTGGAGGGTTAAAGCTGAAGAGTTCCCAAAGGATGGTTTTGGCACCGAGAGAAGCAGTGACTTTTTCGAGATTCATAAGAGCCATGTCTGGGTCTGGTGTCTCTCTGAGGCTTTTTAACAGTGCAGGAGCAATAGAAGCAAGGAAGTGTCTGCATCGTCTGGTTGAAAGGAAGGGTGCGGATTCCTGAGCGAGAAGAAGAAGATTCTGATAAGCAGCATCGATATTTTTAAAGCGATACTTTTCCAAAGCAGCGCGGATCAAATCAGGTTCGGGGTTGGGATCGAGAATGATATCTGATTCAGGTTCGGATTGATCAGCATCGCCCGAGAAAGTCTGATGCAAAAGATGTTCAAGAATTCTATGCGTAAGAGAGGTACGATCTTTATATTCTTCAAGGAATAGCTCTCTGGGAGATTTATCACCCTCGGAAAAGTAGCCCATTCTTTGTGCAAGCTTGCTAAGTTCATCGTCTTTATCAGGAAGCTTATGAGTTTGCAGATCAAACAATACTTGAAGTCGATGCTCGGTTTTTCTTAGAAACCGATAGGCATCATCAAGGACTCGAGATTCTTGATCTGTGAGGCAGCCTGCTTTTTCAAGCGCAAGCAGAGCCTTCAAGGTGTTGCGTTCGCGAACCATGGGAAGATCACCACCATTGAGTAGCTGAAGAAACTGAATGGTGAACTCGATGTCTCGGATGCCTCCCCTGCCAGTCTTAACTTCAGTTTGTTCAAGCCCCTGTTTAGAAGTTTGCAGTTCGATTCTGCGTTTGAGTGCTTTTATTTCGTTGATTTCAGCAAAGGAAAGATACCTTCGATAGACGAAAGATTCGATGGATTTGATGAAAGAGAATCCGAGATTGAAATCGCCCGCAACAGTACGAACCTTGATAAGGGCCTGCCTTTCAAAAGTTCTACCAAGAGTATCGTAGTAAGCGAGAGTGCCCTCGAGAGAACGAGCGAGAGGCCCGCGCTGCCCTTCTGGGCGAAGCCTGAGATCAACCCTATAGCAAGTGCCCCTGTCGGTATGCGAGGAAAGCAGCCTTACAATTTCGGATGCAAGCCTGCTGAAGAATTCGGAGTTATCGATGGGTGTGCCCCGGGGGATTTTGGTAAACCCATCATCATCGTACACAAACATCAGATCGATATCAGAGGAGTAGTTAAGTTCTTCACCACCAAGTTTTCCAAAGGCTAATATGCAACAAGATGCAGGAAGATCGGAGGTATTGAAAGGTATGCCGTATCTGCGTTCAAGGGTTTTGCGTGCGAGGTTCATTGCAACTTCAAGCGCGGCCTCTGCAACTTGCGAAATATCAAGGGTAACTTCTTCAAGGGGCCTATTGCGAAGAATATCATTGCCCCCGATTCTAAGAACCTGCCTTTGCTTATATCTGCGAAGTGCCCTAAGAACAGAAGCATCATCAGAACTTTTATCAACCTCTGCCTGAAGTTCCTGCACCAGTTGTTCTCTTGAAGGAGTTTGATGCAATGGCACGCCAAGCATATCGATGCAATCTGGGTAGGAGATCAAAAGATCGCTGAAGGATTGGCTGGTGCTGAAGATCTGCATGAGATCAAGAAGAGTGCCCGACTTATCAAGAAGAATGAAATCCCAATAAGGCTTGGAAGAAGATTGGGAAAAGAAGCGCTCAAGATTATTGAGAGAACGATCCGGGTCTGGCAAAGTAGGCAAAAGCTCTTTGATACTATTGTGAAGCAAAAGAAAAGAATCAGAGTCGAGATGTTTTGCAAGCAGGGAAAGATTTCTTTGGGCACGAATAGGATCGGAATTCTTGAAACTATTTAGCCAATCAAACTCAGGATTCACAGGGCTGTTCATGGGTTTTCTAGTTTCAGTGAAGAAAACTTTTTACAAGAAGACCTAAGAGATCACCTCAAGAGATTTTCTTCCTGCATAGGGAATAACACTAGGTTGCACTATTGCAGCTTCCCGAGAAACCAAAGCAGCCCCGGAAACTTCATCCGTTACGATCCTGCCAAAAAGAGTAAATGCGGTGGCATCTTCAATAAGCACTTTCACAGTGTTGCCAATCAACCTATCATTACCATCAAAAACCGTGATGTGATCGGTCATGGTATGGCCTGTAAGTTGTCTGGGGCCATCCGGATGCTTGATAGCTAATTTACTGGGCCCTTCAACTAAGATATCAACAACCGATCCAATTTTAGCACGATGATCGATAAGGCTGTTGGCATCTTGAAAAGCGAGGAGATCATTGTTCCTGCGTTTTTTAGTGGCATCGCTAATATCATCGGGGTAAAGGTCGTCAGCTTTAGTACCCGGCCTGGTACTATATTTAAATATGTAGCTATTTTTAAACATGCTCTTTTCAACGAGGTCGCAACTGCGCCTAAAAGATTCTTCCGTCTCACCACAAAAGCCAACGATAAAATCACTGGAAACTGCAACACCCGGAACTTTCTCTCTGCAGCGCTGCAACATCTCGATGTAATATTCAACTGTGTAAAGACGCTTCATGCGCTTGAGCACTTCGTTGCAACCCGATTGCACAGGCACATGAAGATACTTGCAAACCTTGGGCAACTCGCGCACCGCATCAAGAAGCTCATCATCCATATCCTTAGGATAATTAGTGACGAATTTAATCCGTTCAATTCCAGGCGTATCATGAATCAAGTTAAATAGCCCAGCAAGAGTGGTGGTTCTGCCATCGCCATGCTTGTAATAATAGCTATTAACGGTTTGGCCAAGGAAGGTGATTTCTTTACAACCCTGATCTGCGAGAAGTCGAACTTCCGCAAGGATATGATCAGGAGATCTGCTCTGCTCTGGGCCTCTGGTGCTGGGAACAATGCAATAGGTACAGAATTTATCACAGCCAAACATGATGCGAACAAAAGCTTGGAAAGAATTGGGCCGCATCGCAGTTTCTCTGGATGGGTCATAACTTTCGAAGCTGCGTTCGACTTCATCCTTGGAAGCATCAGATCGACCGAGGCTGAGAGCCAGTTGAGGCTTACCGGATGATTTTGCATCTTCAATAAGTTCAGCAATCCTACCCAACTGCCCCGTACCACAAACGACATCAACATGGGGGGCCCTGCGAAGAATCAACTCCTGATCTTTTTGAGCCATGCACCCCAGCACACCAAGAATCTTGTGCGGGTTCTCATCCATGTGAATCCTGATCCGACCCAAGGCACTGTAAATTTTATCTTCCGCATGCTGACGCACACTACAAGTATTAAAGAGAATCACATCAGCATCAGTGGCCTCAGTTGCAAGTTCGTACCCCTGTTTTTTCAAGGTACCAACAACAATTTCGCTATCCAGAACATTCATCTGGCAGCCAACAGTCTCGATGAAAAGTTTCTTAGCCATGAATATGTTTAACCCTGCTCGAAAAGTAAAAGAGTACAAAGATAGTATAGTAAAGCCCGAGGCAAGGTTTAAGCCCTTGCAAGAGAGTCGCCCAAAAACCAGTGCCTACCTCTCAGAAATTCAGCGGCAGCCATCTTGCGCTTTCCCGCAGGTTGAACCTCAAGAACATTGAGAATCGTGCCGTTTCCTGCAGCCACCTGCATCATATTTAAATCTTTTGAAGGTTCGAGAATCGTGCCCGGCGCAAGAGTGGTGGTGGAATCAGGCGCAGGAATAGCTTTTGAAATCATGATACGAACAGGAGGATACTCATTGCGTTTCCACAAAGTGAAAGCCGTGGGCCAAGGCTGCATTGCCCGAATATGAGCACTTATTTGCAAGGCATTGAGTTCCCAGTTGATGTTGCCATGGTCTTTACGAAGCTTAGGGGCCTTGGTCGCAAGAGAAATATCCTGAGGAACGCCGGTCACCGGGCCATGCTCCATTTTTTTAATAACCTCAAGTGCAATAGTAGCGCCCAAGATAGAAAGCCTAGCTTCGAGATCCCCTGCGGTTTCTTCCGGGGAAACCGGGGTGACAACCGTTGCTAGAATGTTCCCACCATCAAGTGTGGGACTCATTTGGATAATGGAAACGCCT
>QWPF01000009.1 GCA_003671255.1 Planctomycetota bacterium
CAGGCCAAAAAACACTTCGCTCGCTATTCAGCCTATAAACACAAACATTGATAAAACTACCTACACAGGCACCCGTGATAAAAACAAAGAAAACCCAGATTAACACCGGTACGCTCATCAAAACTCCAGAGTATTCATTGCTTTAAGATCTACTGCGATTTTTTTCGCCAACTCCACTGGAGTTTGCCCGTCAACAATACAACATAATTCAGAACTTTGCCTGTAAATCGTGGTGCGAATCTCAAGAACAGCTTTCACCTCGGAAAGAATACTAGCTTGAGGGTCTTCTTCAGCTTGCTGAGTTAACGGGGGCCTGTTCTTGCCTGCAAGTCTATCTTCCCAAATACGCTTGGCAAGAACATTTTCATCGGCTTGCAACCACACAACCACGCCATTCATCCCCATGATTTTACGATTTTTCTTGCCCAAAATAACCCCGCCACCGGTAGCTACAACCTGCTTGGAATTAGCAGCAATTTTCTGCAATGCAGCATTTTCCATCACACGAAATGCAGGCTCGCCATCGATTGCAAAAATGTCGGCAATGTTTCTACCGGAACTCGCTTCAAGAGTGTCGTCCGCATCAACGAAAGTCCAGCCTAACTCCAGGGCAAGAAGTTTGCCTACGGTAGATTTTCCACAACCCCGGGCGCCAATCAAATAAACATTTTTCTTAAGCATTAGAAAACAACTTCCTGTTTAAATCTTATTCCTTCGCAACTTTTCCAAGACAGTTTTCCTCATCACATCTAAAGGTGCATTAAATGATGTAAAAAGATTGAATTGTGCTGCAGCCTGACAAACAAACATTTCCACTCCATCGATAACGATGGCCCCTGCTTGCGCAGCGTCTCTCAAAAACCGGGTCTCAATTGGATTATATACTGTATCAAATGCAATATGATCCTTGGTAAAATAATTGGAATCCCAAGGCGAATCATTCTCATTAGGGTGCATCCCCACGGAAGTGCAATTCACCAGCAAACCTGATTTACAATCGTGCCTTTGATTCCAAGGGATAGTTGCAACCCCTGCATCCGAAGCAAGTTTTTCTGCCCTTTCAGCAGAGCGATTGCAAACTTTCACATTGCAACCGGCTTTTTTAAGCGCAAATACCGCAGCACGCGAAACACCGCCCGCTCCAAGAATCAACGCTTCTCTTTTATCCAGCGATTCACCCAACTTATTCTTGATAGCTGCAATAATACCCGTTGCATCCGTGTTCTCGGCATGAAAACCATTACTTGTTTTCACCAAAGTGTTGGCTGCACCTATTTCCTTGACCAAATCAGAACTTGTCGTCGCAAATTGATAGGCTTTTTCCTTATGCGGAATCGTAACACTATACCCCATTACCGGAATCGATTGATAAGCTTCAATAGCAGCGAAAAAATCAGTTGCAGACAAATGAAATGGCAGATAAACCCCATTGTATCCTAACTCTTTATAGCATGCGTTATGAATTGCAGGGCTCAAACTATGGCCAATGGGATCGCCCACCACACCAAACACCTTGGTTTCATGAGATAAATTTTTAATATCGTAAATTGAATGAACATCTTTAAAAATGGGGATACCTGGAGCATTCACCAAATTATCAGAAAAATTAGTATACATCCATGGGCTTTGCTTCTTGGCTAAAGCAAGAATTCTGGAAGGAAAACCAATGGTTCCCATGCAAAAAGCTATCAAGGGAAGTTTTGCGTGCTGATATAAATCGAGGATTCGAACGGAATCGGAATTATTGTTGGCAAAGCAGGCAATTTTCACCAATTCCGGGCGATGCGCTTCAAAAGCTTTATGCAACAGACTGATATCATCCGGGGTTTGGGTGAAATTGTGATAACTTAGGATTCGTAAACAATCGCCATTTGCTGGAAAATGGTGAAAGCAATCTGCTTCAACATCAATGGCATGGGCACCTGAATATTGTGCCAGTTGCAAGATTTTAATGCGGGAATGTTCGTCTTTTTCCCAAAGACCGCCATCGCTTTTCCGTCTGATGGTCACAAGAGTCGGGCCCGAAATATTCTTTAATACCTCTGCAATGGAAAATTCTTCTTCGAGAAAATCAAGCCTTAACTCCACCAGATGCGCCCCTAAATTAAACGCGTGATTGCAAGATTGCACCATCTGACTGCCGGTTTTCTCAGCAATAACGGCACAGACACCATTTCGTAGTTCGTTTAATTTCATAGAGGGGCGGCGTTATCGTTTCATAGGTATATATAAAAAAAATTCAAATTAACTCAAATCGATGTTTCTTAATTACCTTAAAACATCCTAAAATAACTTGGTCTAGTGATTTTATGAATACCAAGGCCTTTGGGACATCTCCGCTTATGGGAGTTTATGACAGAGACTATTACAAAACTAACCTCAACTCCTCCTTTGAAAAGGGCTGGGGCAATATAAGTATTTGTAAATGGCTAATCGGAATCAACATTGTTCTTTTCATTTTACAAATCAGCACACGAACGCCATCCGGAGGCGGATTAGTAACAGAGTGGCTTATACTAAATCCGAGTAAAGTAATCGATGGCGAAATTTGGCGCATCTTTTCCTATGCGTTTCTTCACAGCATGGAAAGCCCACTCCACCTTTTAATGAATATGCTTGTTTTATGGATGTTTGGTAGGGAAGTGGAAGATGTGCTTGGCGCAAAAGAATTTCTTCTTTTTTATGTGGTCAGCATAATTATAGGCGGATTAACTTTTGTTTTAGGTTCACAAATAGGGCTGCATAACAGTCAAGCAGTGTGTTTAGGGGCTTCGGGTGGTGTAAGCGCAGTTCTTATTCTTTTTGCGTGCTGGTTTCCTAATCGCACTGTTCTTTTGTTTTTTATCATCCCCATGCCTATCTGGTTAATGGCAATATTGTTTGTAGGGTTTGATGCATTCAATCTTATTTCAGGGAAACAAGGTTCGGTTGCGGTGGAAGTGCATTTATCTGGAGCGTTGTTTGCGTATATGTACCACATATTTCGCTGGAAACTTGTACCCGAAAAAATGCCTTCTTTGCAACTATTCAAGAAGAAACCAAAGCTGCGATTATATCAGGAAGAAGTACTTGCTTATACTCCCAAGCATGAAGTAAAAGAAGTGGGCATCCCGCAAGATATGTTGATTCGGGTGGACCAAATATTGGAAAAGATTTCATTGAGTGGTAGAGACAGCCTTAGCGAAGAAGAAAATTTGTTTTTGTTTAAGGCAAGCGAGACAATCAAACGGAAAAAGAGCTAGGAGAAACAACATGGCCATGTATGAATTCGTCTGTCAAAAGTGTAATCAAGAATTTGAGCAGTTAGTGTTTTCAGGGGAAATCGCGGCATGCCCGGGTTGCAAAAGTACAAGATTAGAAAAAAAATGGTCGCTTCCTTCTAGGCCAGGAAACCAAGACAAAAACAGTTATTGTGAAACAAATTTGCCTCCTTGCAATCCTAACTGTTGCAAAATACCATCAAATGTACGAAGATAATAAAACAAGGTAAGTTATTACCTTGAATGAATCACATCTCTCCCGGTTTCTCTGGAATCTAAACCAGAGCGAAAGGGAATATTTTAATGCGACTAATTACAACTGATTTGTCATCAGAGGACGGAATGAACCGCAAGATTACTGACCAAGAAGATCCTCTTCTATTAACATTGGAAGAATCTAGCAAGCTTGTAGCACATACTCGCGATCCAGCAGAAACGATGGAAAACATCGTGGAATTAATTTCCTCGCGTTTCAAAGCCGATGTTTGTTCGGTCTATTTTCTTGAAAGTTCCGGGACCGAATTAGTTTTGGGTGCGACTGTCGGACTTCGAAAAGAATCCATAGGCAAAGTAAAACTAAAAACCACGGAAGGCCTAGTAGGGTTGGTCGCAGAAACCCTGCGCCCGGTAATGGTCGCTAACGCTTTTTCCCACCCACGATTCAAATACATTCCAGAAGCGGGTGAAGACCCATACCTTTCATTTCTGGGCGTTCCCTTGGTAAAGGCCGGATGTCTGGTTGGGGTTTTGGTTATTCAAACTGAAGAACCCAGAAGCTTTTCCATCAATGAAATAAGAACTTTAGTTACTGTGGCCGCACAACTTACCACGGTTGCTTCGGATGCTCGGCTTCTTTCACAATTAACTGCAGCCACCCATGAACCCTATACACCGGGTGAACCCAGCAATTCAACTAAGGAACTGCATGCAAGGCTTTTAAGCCCAGGGGTCGGGGTTGGTAGAACTTATTCGATCGACAGTTTGGAGGAATGGCGTTCGACCACCGCGTTCAAACCTGCAGGGTTGGAGATTGAAAAAGAGCGCATGGAAAAGGCAATGAGCCTAGCGAAAGAAGAATTAGCTGCAATGGGAATGCGGATAGCACATCTTGTGGGGCAGGACCACGGTGCAATTTTAGATGCTCAGTTGATGATTCTACAAGATCGAACCATTGAAAAAGATTTGATGACATGCGTGGTAGAAGGAATGAGTTCTGAAACTGCGCTTATTTTCACGCTTGATAAATATCTTGCAGCATTTCAGAAAATCAAAGCGCCTTTCTTTCAGGAACGCATTTACGACATCAAGGATGTTTTCCTGCGAGTGCTCTGGAATTTGAGGCCTCAAAAGTCCAACGGTGGCGCAACCCAGCAGCGAATAGTTTTGATTTGCAAAGAAGCTTCAGTGATGGAACTATTTGCAGTTAGCCCTGAAAAATTAGCGGGCGTCATTGTTGAAAAAGGTGGGCCGGAATGCCATGCCGCTATTCTTGCACGCGCTTTGGGCATACCCATGATGCAACTAAGCGATGGTTTCCAAGATTTATTGATACCCGGAAAAATAGTCCTTATCGATGGACCAGCCCAATCGATTTGTCTCGACCCAAGTGAAGCTAGAATTCATGCACTAACGCAACCTTTGGAACTACCCGAATCGCTTTATCCCGTTCAAACCAAAGCAGAAAAAGTTCCCACCGTATTTGTGAACATCAACCTGCTGTGGGAAGTGCCCACTGCCCTACATCTTGGCGCAGAAGGTGTTGGGCTTTTCCGTAGCGAATTCATGCTTCTTGCAAGGCGCACCATTCCCACCGAGGAAGAACAATTTGCCATCTACTCTAAACTTCTAAAAAACATGCAAGGCAAGCCCACAACGATTCGCACCTTTGATCTGCGCCCCGATAAGCTTGCCTCTTTTTCCGACATTGGTGGCGCAGCCTCGCGCGCTTATGATTGGCGCAAAGTGTTGGATTCTCCTCCCCTGCAAAAACTTTTTTACGAGCAGGTTAGGGCAATCATGCGTGCAGGGATCGAAGGAACACCAAAAATACTCATCCCGCTTGTCGCCTCATCCGAGACTCTCGATTTTGTGATGCAAACCATGCAGGACGCTAGGGAATCTTTGTCCACAGAAAAACTGGATCACAACCCTGATATCCCACTTGGATTGATGGTAGAAACTGCAGCTTCTATCCCCATGATGCCTTTTTGGGCAGATAAAGCTGACTTTTTTGCCCTTGGAACCAATGACCTTTTTGCTTCCGTTATTGGATTGGAACGAAATGAAGAAGCGGGATCTTCCCAAGGCGACCACTGCCACCCCGGATTCTTGTCGATTCTTTCCTCCGCAATCGATCATGCCCATGCCTCAGGCAAACCAATCACTGTTTGCGGAGAACTGGCATCAGACCCCTTAGGCGCCACATTCCTCGCAAGTTGCAATGTTACCGCTATAAGTGTTTCAGTTCAGAGATTGCACCCTATTCTAAGAGTTTTAAACAGCCTCGATGAAACCTTATTAAATGATTTCAGAATTAACTTTAAGAAATTGACTAAAGCATCAGAAGTTAGGAACATGCTTTTGAAATCAATTCAACTAAACATGAAGTAACACTTCAAGCTTAGCATAAGCTTGAAAGGTTTAGAATACTTGACTCGTAACTTGAAGTTTAAATGCCGAAGAGAGGACTTGAACCTCCACTCCCTTGCGAGAACTAGCTCCTGAAGCTAGCGCGTCTGCCAGTTTCGCCACTTCGGCATGCAATACAATCCTAAGGTAAGAAACCTCTCCGTCAAGACATTGCGGGGAATTATTCGGGAATAAAAGAGTTGGCATCCCTATCGGAATCCCCCAAATCGGCATTGTTTGCAGGTACTTTAGCCAAAGGTGGGTTGGAAGTTGAGAAAGTAGGATTGGATAATAAATAATAGAAATCTGATAGGTAGGAAAGATCACCACGATCGGGGATCAAAGTTTTAGAAGATTTAGAAAACTCTTCGGGCCAGGGTTGCTCAGGAAAGAATAAGAACCCGAGGAAATTAGCTTTTGCGAGTATCTCCGAATGAAAGAAATTACCCTTGGAAACAGGAAGACAGGACGCAAGCACATCCCGCCTATAAACCCGGACTGGAAAAAAAGGATCAAAATAGCGTACGCCAAAGATGAACCAGAAAATCCAGCTTTGAACACGCCCCCGAAAAGAACCCGGACCAGAAATATTTTCAAAAGGAATGCACAAAAAGAGCCTTCCTAAAACTCCTTTTAAAAAGAAAAGAAACCTTAGGGGAAGAGTATAAAAATCCAGCACCCGAACCGCACCTGCAATGTGAGCCTGTTCAGTATTTTGCAACATGATTTTAAGAATGGAAGGCTGGCAAAAGCGAGGCAACAAAGGTGCAACCACAAAAATCTCATGAGAAGAATGCTCAAACCCAAGTCGAAATGCATCCCCCTCTGATTGCGAGCATGTTGCCAAAACCTCTAATCGAGACAACACATCCCGGGTTGCAAACTTTTCCACAGCACCTTTTATCTCCAACAGTTCTGATTCCGCCAATTCTTTCCCAATCGGTGCAACTATAACTTCCACTTTGTTTTCAAATGTTGCAATATAATCAAGCCATTTCTTTAGCCCATGTTTTAACGAAGCCATATCTTCGATCTTTGCAAAAAGCAAAAAGCAAAGTGAAGAGCTCGATACTGGGGAAAAAGAATATTCTTTCATGCAAACTTCTTACGAAAGAAACTAAGAACGATCCATAGAAACAATTTTAACAAAAACAAATGGTCTGCTAAGTCCTTTTGTTTCTGCCTCATTTTTTAAATATAGAACATCGAATTTGTATCTGGGGAATTTCCCGATCATTTCTTCAAGATTATCAGGTGAAGTAAGGACAAAAGATTCGTTTCTAACATCAATTGCTTTTCCGAGCTTTTCCCATCCAACAACCGTTTCCACCGGTTTACCCAAATGAAAGGCTAGTGCATGAGCCTCCATGTTGAAAAATAATAAACTCTCACCAGTACTTTTGCGGATTATTTTTGCTGCAGATTTCATCTCCCGCATAGGTTCCAACTTGGGAAGGTAAAAATCAACAAACCAGACCCAGCCAATCGTGCTTGCAACCAACAACATTACAACGCTGGTAAAAAACATTTTAATCGTAAGAAACTCCCTCGAAAATGCGACTTTCAAGGCATCAGACAACAACAAAGCTAAAAAAAGTGCAGCACCAGGGTAAGCGGGTAATAAGTAATCCGCTCTCTTATAACTGACTATGGATAAAATTAAAAACATGACAAGAAACCAAATCAATCCAAACCAATGAAGCGAAGAAAGCTTGAAGCGATTGGTACAAAGAACAGCCACAATCGCGCCATAAAAAATCGGAGACCAAGGAGCAAAATCGATAAAAAACTGATAAACATAAAACCAGGGGGGATGCGATCGCAACGCCCCATTACCCATTGCACGAACCCAATGATGATACCCAAAAAACACCTCGAAAAATTTCCCCTCACTTTGTTTATTAATCCAGTAGAAATAGATAAAAGACAAAACCATTACCGCTAATAACCCCGAAATCAACCGATACTCCCCTACCGTCTTAACAAAATACGCAAGCCAAGAACGAACATCTTTCTTCGCTTCATTATGAAAACCATCAAAAAACATCCAGACAACAAACAAAGGCAAAACCAAAACCAAAGCAGGCAAACCTTTCATTAAAACCGATATTAATATCGAACCATAAGTTAATAAAAGCAAAATCAGCTTGATCTTCCCATTTGATTTACCAGCCTGATAAAACGCTAGCACTGAACATGTCGTGAAAAACGCCATCGCCATATCTATGCGCCCGATTCTTGCCAACCATCCAAAGTGAATACATGTAAGCAAGATAGTCGGCCCAAGAATAGCTGCATAAAGATCATGATTTTTCCAAAGGAAAAGAAAAAGCAAAACAATGATCCCAGAAGCTGCGATTGCAGAGGGCAGTCGCACTGAAACCGCATCCACCTCGGTAGCTCGAAAACGGGAGATGCCCGCAACCATCCAATAATAAAAAGGGGGTTTTTGTAGATCATCGGAACCATCATATATCTTGGGAAGTAAGCTGCTCGTTCCATCTAAAATACTATCGGCATTCATCGCAGCACGGGCTTCATGGCTGCTCCAAAAATCACGATTTGCGAAATGGTGAAAGAATGCAAAGTAAGTGGAGAACAAAAAGAGGAGAATCCCTGCAAAAACATGCAAAACAAAAGAATAACCTTCAGTGTTATTGTGCAAACTTTTTCCCAGCGATAACCGAAAGTCTTGCGCTGCCATAATCAATTAGGCGGAAAGCCTTTTCCCATGAACTTCAAACATCCGCTTGTAAACTGCAGAATTTTCAATCAACTCTTTATGTGTACCTACTGCTGCAACAATTCCAGCGTCGAGAACGATAATACGAGAAGCTATCTCTAAAGTATTCAACCTGTGGGTGATAACAAAAGAGGTTCTACCTTTGAGAAAATCTTTCATAACCTTGTGAATTAAAGCTTCGCTTTCGGGATCGGATTGGCTGGTAAATTCATCAAGAATAATAATAGCAGGATCACGCAGGATGGCGCGAGCCAAGGCTATCCTTTGTTTTTGACCTCCGGAAAGCTTGTTGCCTGATTCCCCAGCCATGGTTTCATAACCCTTGGGAAGGTTAAGAATAAAATCATGAGCAAAAGCTTTTGCTGCTGCAGATTCGACACTGGCCTTGGTCGCACCCCGTGTTCCATAAGCAATATTGTTGTAAATGGTATCATCAAAAAGAACCGTTTCCTGAGTAACAACACTGATTTTTTTACGCAAACTACGAAGGTTGATGTTACGAAGATCTTCCCCGTTTAGGAAAATTGTGCCGTGATCCGGATCATAAAATCTTGGAATCATCCCCATCAGTGTGCTTTTCCCTGAGCCATTATGCCCAAGAATCGCTACTGTTTCGCCCTCGTAAATCGAAAGATTGATATTCGAAACAATAGGCCGGCCCGGATCATAACTAAAGCAAACGCCTTTAAACTCAATCATTGGTTTCCCAGCCTCTGCTGTTTTAAAAGGCATATCTCCAGTCCTGGAACTGTAATCCAAACACAATCCATGTTCGGTTTTAACAAAGGCAGGCCCCTCACAGTTAGCGCTGACCCTAGGTTGCTTATCCATGAAAAAGAAAATTCGATCTGAAGCAGCACAACCTGATTGGATTTTAGTAAAGACACTAGAAAGCTTGCGTACCGGATCGGCAATCGCTGCAAGAAGAACATAAAGCTGTAATAAGCTCTCAGGTTCTATCGGGTGCTGGCTCATGCGCATACCAAAAAGCATGGTCTCATGCTTTAAGACAAGAAAAGATCCAGCAAGCAAGGCACCAACTACTGCTGCAACCCCCAAAAGTTCTATGATTGGGCCTGCACAAGCATCAATGTTAACCACGGTCATGGATTTCAAGTAATAATCATAAGTAGCGGCTCTGAAGCGACGGCGTTCATAAGGCTCCATGGTATAAGCCTTCACCAACTTAATACCTTGGAAAGTTTCCTGAAGGATTTTGTAGATGCTCGACATTCTTTCAAGCAAGCGTCTAGTTGCTTGCTTCATAAGTCGACCAATCTTCCCGAGAATGAATGCTGCTACCGGAACCAAAATTAAAAACAGAAGCGTCAACTGCCAGCTGATACATGCAGCAAAAATCACACAGCTAATAGCGCGCAAAGGTTCTGCTATGACTTTTCCAAAAAGTGTTTTCAACCCGGAACCAACGGATTCCATGTCATTGGTGAAACGAGCCATCAGTTCGCTGGTGCCCTGCTCTCCAAATTGATCTACATCCAAGTGAACCACATTGCGATAAAACCGATTGCGCATGTCATAAAGAGAAAGGTTGACTACGCTGCCCACGAGCGACTCTTGAAAGAATTCGAAAATACATTTGATGAAAACACCAACCAAGACAAACCCGAGTACATAAGCGAGCGTGGTAAAACTATCCCTAGGCAAATAGGCGTAGATATATTTGTGCGCAACCAGATACCAGTCCATTTGTTTACGGGCATAAACCAGCTTACTTTCAACCTTCACGAGGGCATGGGTGTGCTCTCTGCGTTGTTGCTCAACGAATTTATTAAGCTGAAGCTTCTCTAGTTCTTTTGATTTTTCATTCAACGCATCAGAAACCGCTTCAATTTGTTCGATCTCCTTGTTGCAATTCGCAATGCAAGAATCCACCCATTGATGCGGGCTTTGGTCATTATTTAAAAGTTTAAGAATAGGATAAATAGAGGTAAAGTTGAGGCCCCAAAGAATGGCAGCAAAAATCGCACAAACAATGGAGGCTACCAACCTAATGCGATAAGGCCAAGCGTACCGCAATGATCTAAGAAAATTCTTCATGGAAAGACCGATCCTTGGTCAAATGCTTAATAAATCTCACCGAGACCATGTTCTAAGTAGCAAAAAAGGGTCTAAATTAACAAGACAAGTTCGAAGAAATGCACCCTAACTTTAAGTTAGAACAAGACGAAGCAAAACGGCTAAGAAACGACATCTGTCGGAAAAACCGGCACTATCACTACAAAATGAAACTAAACACCTATTCTTCTTGAATCTCCCAATCTATTTAAACGATCTTGTTTGACACAGGGTAAGTGTATTGTTTACATTCGTATGGTTATTGTTTTTGCATGGCTTATTGATGAATGAGTGAAATATTATGGTTTATCAATCAAATTCGAGACCATTGGGCACGCTGGCCCAACAAATTGTAGACTTAAACAACCAGATCAGCTTGGCCCAACCTAGAAATAAGAGAAAAAACAAAGGTCTGAAGGAGATGGAGTTTTTAACTCTGTGCCATCTCCGAAACAAAGATTTAATGAATGTAGGGGATATTCAAAAGTTATTAGGGGTTCTCCCAGCCCAGATGTCACGAATTATTAGATCTCTTGAAAACCGAGACATAGCGTTGATTTCTTGCAGCATAAACTCTTTAGATAAAAGAAAAATCGATGTCATTTTAACAGATGCGGGAAACAACGCCTTTGAAAGCCATCAAACTACAAGGGTAAGTTTTGTTCAAGAATTGCTACAAAAGTTGAATGATGAAGAAATTGAAGATTTGAGAAAGCTAGTGGACAGACTGACCGACTTAATCCTAGAAAACGCAAAAACTAGCACTCAGTTATCCCCAGTTTGAGCTTAAGCATTTCTAATTAAGCCCTAAAAGCTCAAGAGATTTTCAACAATTTCTGATAAGTATGCATTTTTAAGTTTACATCTTACGATAAGTCTTGCATTTTATAGGATATATATCATTCTAGGATCATTGTTTAGTTAACCTACTTTGATTATATGTCGATTTAATGCAAGTAAGTACTCAAGGAACTAGTGGTATCTAAGGGGTTCTCCATGGAGAAATGGTTATGTTGGGGTTCCATGGGGGCAGCAGGATTAGTTTTATTATTGTTTATCCTTGATATTGCTATCAGTCTGCCCTTTGGTCGCTCAAATGTTGTTGTGGATGCAATTGCAATTATTTGCAGCATTGCAGTTCTTCTATTATCTTGGGATGCATTCAGAGATTTGGGCTAAACCACTTTAAAGTCTTATTTCAAAGCCTATTTATTTGACCAATCATTAATCATCTCATCAATCATTCCGTCAGTAGTGAAGTTTTCAGAACTTAGCGCACTACCCCAACCCAAATTCTTCACTTCTTCGGAAGTCAGCGGGCTAATTGCGACAACTTTGGTTTTCCCCCCAGCAATCCCCGCCCTTAGTTCTCCACCCAACGAATCAAATAGCACCTTGGCACTGTTTGAACTGGTGACCGCAACATAATCCATCGAAATATTTGACAACATCAATTTAATGTTATCGATTTGTTCTTGCGAGGCGGGGCCCTGAGAATAAACATGCAAGTCGGTAACCTGGCAAATTTTCGACAATTCTTGGCTGAGTAGCGCCCTGCCCTCCTTGGCCCTTGCAAGCAGCACTTTCCCACCTTTAACCAAAGGCAATAGTGCCTCAATTAACCCCTCTGCATCAGATCTGGGTGGAATCAGATCTGGGTTAATATGGAAAGGTTTTAGAGCAAGCGCCGTTGATGGGCCAATACAGGCAATTTTCAAATTTGAAAGAGCCCGGATATCGAATCCGAGTTGCAAAAACCTTTGCAGGAATTTCTCGACACCGTTAGCGCTTGTAAATACAAGCCAATCAAAAAAAGAAAGATTCTTTATTTCATGATCTACCAAGTTCCAATCATCCGGATTCTTGATAGCCATGGAGTCAAACTGAAAAACATTGGCACCAAGGTTTTTCAACTTCGAGGCGAAATCCAAACCTTGCCCTTTGGGCCTAGAAATCAAGATTGAAGCGTTGCCCAGAGGAAGTTTGTTGCGCCAACCCCAAAGGCCCAAATACTTGGCAGCGGAACCAATGATGATAACAGCGGGAGGGTTGAAATTTTCTTGGGCAACAATCGTGGTTAAATTTCCTAATACGGTGGTGGCTTGTTTTTGCTGGGGCAGCGTTGCTTGGGAAATAATGGCGACAGGCGTTTGCGGATCCATCCCTTGTTCCAGAAGGTTGGACTGAATAACTTGAGCTCTTTTAACCCCCATGTAAAAGACGAGAGTGCCCGGGAATTTTGCGATTTCTGGCCAATGAAGAAAGCTATCGGGCTTACCTGCTTTTTCATGCCCAGTAATAAACGCAACCGCACTAGAAAATTCTCGATGCGTGAGCGGAATTCCAGAATAAGCACTCGCACCAAGCGCAGCAGTAACGCCTGGAACAATTTCAAAAGCAATATTTTTGGCAATCAAAGGTTCGATTTCTTCGCTACCTCTGCCAAAAAGCAGAGGGTCGCCACCTTTTAATCGCGCAACTTTCAGCCCCTTGGTCGCATTATCGACCATCAAATCAACTAGAACTTGCATGCGCTCGGGGTGGCAGCCTGGGAGGGCCTCTGCGCAAATTTTAGGAGTATCATCAGGGAGAAGTTGCAAAATTTGAAGAGACACCAGCCTGTCATAAATAATTACATCGGCATCATTTAATACTTGTTGCCCACGAACGGTCAACAGGCCTGGGTCACCCGGGCCTGCGCCAATAAAATAAACAAATCCATGAATAACTTCATTCAAATGGAAACTCGCTTACAGAGAGCTGGGTAAACTAGACGCCAACCATTTCGTCAGGATCAGGAACATCAATTCCATAATCAGGCCTAGAGGGTGAAATTTTGCACATAAAAATGCCTAATTCATATAGAAGGCTCATTGGTATCCACAAGAAAAGCATACTAAATGCATCAGTGGAAGGTGTTGCAACTGCTGCAAAAATCGCCATAAAAAACCATGCGTATTTTCTATTCTTTTGAAACATTTCAACATTTATAATGCCCAATCGTTCCGTGAAAATCATGACCAAAGGTGTCTGGAAAGAAAGACCAAAAACTACAGGCATGAAAATTGCAAAACTTAACCACTCATTCAATCGCAAATCTGGTTTTAGCCCAAGCCATTCGTTGAACCACAAAAGTGCTTCGATAGCCTTTGGTATCACAAAAAACTCACAAATAAAGACGCCGGACAAAAACAAAACAACACTGAAAGGCAAATAAACATGCACCAACTTTTTCTCATGGGGATACAACCCAACTGCCACAAAAGACCAAGCTTGGAAAAATAGCCATGGACTTCCAATTACAATTCCACACACCATACAAACCTTGAAATAAACCATGAAAGCTTCTTGAACGCTCAAAGTACTCATGGCATCAAAATCACCTATTTTCCTTTGTGATTCGCCCATTAATGCTGATTCTTTAAGGGGCTCTAGATGAGAAACCCAAAGAGTAACCGTTTCGTTTTTGAGTTTTTCCTCAGACAAATCCGCAGGGGGCTTAATCTCGCTAATTGCTTGAGATGGATCACCTTTAAAAAGAGCTTCAAGTTGAGCCCTAGAAAATATTAGCCCTGTAAATTCGGTTGGTTTATTCAAAGCAATCAAAGTGGAATCTGTTCCCTTATCCAATTCTTCCCGTAACGAAGATACTCTTCGCTCGTAGAACTTTTTAAGCTCCGACTTCACAGGCAAAGTAATAAAATCAACAACATATTTGCCAATTAAAAAGCTAAAAATAAATGCTACAAAAAAGCCCTTGAAGGCATTTATTAAATGCGAACGCAAATCTTCAATATGATCTCCAAAAGACATCCTTGTGTCAGCAAAGAAATCCTCAGAATCTGGTGCCTTAGTCAAAGCCATAAAATCCAACCCTAACTTTTCGTTTAATACGCCTATTATCAATTTACATAAACACGAAATATTAGCCATTATCTCTTTAAAAGAATGGCATTGCCATTGCTAAGTTTAAAGTTTATCAGGCAATTTGCCGATTAAATCTTAAAGTTTAATTATGTGAAGCTTAAGGATTAATCAGGCAGGCAAAATAAAAACAACGAGCCAGGAAAAAGATAGCAATGTACACAAAAATATTCGTTTTTATAGCACTTATAACGGCTTTTGGGTGCAGGAATCTAGAAGGCCCTAAGTATCATAAGGAACACCCAGAGAAGATCGATAGTGCGGTTTATAACATCGACGAGCAGAAAAGGCGTGGCAGAGAATTGATCGCATTGCCTGATGCTAGCCAAAATGTTGCCCCAAAAACCGGTATAGAAACCTATGGACCGTCAGGAAGATGGTAGAATAGGGTATAGTATAAAATGAGAAGCAACATGAAAAACAACTTATTCGCCTCTTTACTCCTGTTAAGCCTATTCGCCCTAGGGTGCCAATCTGTTTCAGAAAAAGCAGCATCCATTCAACCCTTGGCAGAAAACACCCCGGTCCCGCCTTACCAAGATCTTTTGTCTCGAGCAAGAAACCAGTCATCAGTTGCAACAGAATCTTTTTTTATTAACAACTGGGCGGAACTTGAGGATGCAGCAAAAGGGTTGGAACAAACATCTAGGCTGATGTCGAAAAGTGCAGATATGCCAGAAAATAAAAAAGAATCAATCTTGGCGGTATCCTCCGATCTAAATCGGGAAGCAGTCAAATTAAAAGAAGCATGCAGGACAAAAAACGAAGTGGAAGTAAATAGTCAGCTTCAGAAGATAACCTTAAAAATACGCGAACTGAGAATCAATTAATCAGCGGTATCATCAGCCTCATCAGACATAAACACGCCAGCACCAAATTGCGAACAAAGCCTGAGATGATCTAGCGGTGAAAGAGTTTCAGCTCTTATTTCGCCTTTGATATCAAGAAAAACAAGCTTGGCATCAATTTCAGTTTTGGAGAGTTTGTTATCGGGCATGGACAAGAGAGCCCCGCGTAAATTTTTCCTGCGATGAACATACAAGCCCCTAAGAAAATTTCTGAAACAAAGAGGGCCATCCTCGGGTTTCACCCCTTCAAAAACAAGCTTACTTCTAAGAATTGGGCACGGATCAATTTTAATAATTGCAGAATCAACCTTAGGCCTAGGCCAGAATGCCGCGGGAGATATTCTTCGAACGATTTCCACTTTAGCAAGGCTTTGAAAAAGAATGGGCAATGATCCAAACTCTTTGCTTTTAGGTTTCGAGATAATTTTCTCAGCGATTTCCAATTGCACCATGGCAACGATTTTAGTGGGCGGGTGTCTGCTAATAAGTAAATTACTTATTACGGGAGTAGCAACAGCATAAGGAAGATTAGCAACCAATTTGTAGCCAGAGATACCGGGCATTGAAGTAATTTCATTTAATTTTTCAGTAACTTGGGGTTGAATCTGATTCTTGCCTTTAAGGATATCACCACAATGAAGAAAGAATCGATCCCGTTCAATCACGGTTTCTGCGGTTAACTTTTGGAAAGCGGGATCGAGTTCAACACTTAAAACAAACCCCGCGCCTTCCACCAATCGGTTAGAGAGACTACCAGTACCGCTACCTACTTCCAAAACAGCGTCGGAAGGTTGTAAATTAGCGGTATTGACGACAAGATCCATAAGGTTGAGATCAATGAGAAAATTCTGCCCCATTTTGTTTTTGGGCCAGATATTTCTACTTTTTAAAAGCTCAGTCAAGTAGGACTGAGTTTGCCTTGGTGGGATATCGTAAAGGTTCATCGATTACTTTTTGCCTTTAAAAAACAGTTCGTAGGCCCGCATGGCGTATTTTGCAATCATATCCGTTTCAATGTTAACCATATCTCCAGGCTTCTTAAGTGCAAGGGTGGTCATCGTAAGAGTGTGAGGAATCAAGGCGACACTGAACCTATCTTTTTTGACCTGAACTATCGTCAAACTAACACCTTCAATGCAAACGGAACCCTTATCAACCAAGAATGGTTTGATTAAATCTGGAAGTGAAAACCAGACATCAACCCAAGGTCCAGATTTTTCCATTTTTAAAACTTCAGCAGTCGTATCAACATGGCCTTGCACAAAATGACCACTGAAATCACTGCTAGCAGAAACAGGTTTTTCCAAATTAACATTCATGCCAACACGAAGAAACCCTAGGTTTGATTTCTTCAAAGTTTCTGGCCCTACTTCAAAAACAGCTTGTTTACCCTTCACAGAAATAACAGTCAGGCAAACACCATTAATGGCAATGCTGGCTCCGGTTTTTGTTTTTTTAAAAAAATCATCATGCGAAATGGAAAGCTGAATCCCAACACTCTGGGTTTTTATAGCAGTGACAGTTCCCAAGGATTCGACAATGCCAGTAAACATTTAGGGTGCCAAAAAAGAGATGAAAAAGAATAAGCCTAGCGACGATAATAATCGTTTGTGCCCGGCTTTGATACTTCAACCATATTTCTGCGAAAAGCAATATAAAAGATCTGCCTTGCTGGGAAGTTCAAAGCATAAATCCAGAAAATTAAAATTGCGAGTGATTCAGGTACGAAGTAAACCAAAGGCGCAATCACCGGTAGGGCAAAACACCACCCAAAAATCACTTTTTTGCGAAGAATATGTTTGGTTAAGTGGGGATAGGAAAAAGGCGAAACCATGAGTAAAGCTACAACTACCGCACCAAATACAGTCCATACACTGACCACATTCTTGGCCGTTATAAAATCAAACCCAGGTACTTCAATCGACCCATAGGAACGAATCAGTGCCAAGCTGGCAATGCATCCGCCCGCAGCAGGCGAAGGCAAGCCTTTGAATCTTTTGAATGACCCAGATTCCAGATCAGTATTTTCAAGGTTATACTTTGCCAATCTGATAATTGCGCAAGCCATGAACAGGCCTGCAATACAGGCAAAAATATTGCGAACCAGAAAGCTTTCCCAATCCTGACCTAAACGGAGTATTAAAAATGCAGGGGCTGCACCAAAGCTAATCGCATCACACAAGCTATCAAGTTGACCGCCAAAATCACTCGTAACCTTGACCAACCTAGCAAGCATTCCATCTAGCACATCAAAAACCATTGCCAGAAAAATCATACCTGCAGACCAACGCAGCAAAATTGCAGCAGAATGATCATCCTGAACTGAAAGGTCAATCTTTGCAGCTATTACGATCGCTGCGAAACCGCATATCGCGTTTCCCAGCGTAAACAAATTAGGTATTAATTTCAGTATTGAGTGCAAATCACATACCCACAATTAAATAAAAAGACCAAACATAGACTTATTATATCTTACGCTCATCACGATTTCTAGCAAGAACTTGTAAAAGTAAAACAAATACGGCCCAACTTTATTCAAGTTAGGCCGTAAATTTTACCCATTCTCGCTGACCCTTAGGTCCCGTGTTCCCAACCCGTCATATACTTCTTCTGAGCCGCGGTCAGCGTATCTATGCTGATTCCCATCGATTCTAACTTATGGGTTGCAACATAGCGCTCGACTTCCAAAGGAACATCGATAACTTTATTGGCTAATTTGCCTTTGTTTACGATGCAGAATTCAGTTGCAAGGGCCTGAGTTGCAAAACTCATGTCCATTACACTTGGTGGGTGCCCTTCTGCTGCTGCAAGATTTACAAGCCTACCCTGACCAATTACATAAATCTTTTTGCCATTCTTAAGTTGATATTCATCAACATTTGGCCTTACTTCGCTAATCACTGCACTAGATTGAGCCTTCAACGCAGGCAATTCTAATTCCACATCAAAGTGACCGCTATTACAAACCATTGCACCATTCTTCATCTTGGAGAAATGATCTCCAATGATTACATGTGCATTTCCGGTTACTGTAATAAAGATGTCACCAACTTCAGCGGCTTTGGAAATAGGCAATACTTCAAAACCATCCATTGCAGCTTCCAAGGCGCGAATAGGGTCTACTTCGGTTACAATAACCAAGCTTCCCATTCCTCTTGCGCGCTGAGCCACCCCTTTACCACACCAACCATAGCCACACACCACAACTTTTCTTCCTGCAAGCAAGATATTTGTAGCGCGCACGATGCCATCCAAGGTGCTTTGGCCTGTGCCATAACGATTATCAAACAAGTGTTTAGTTTGAGCATCATTAACCGAAACTACGGGGAACTGGAGGACGCCATCTTTTTCCATGGCCCTTAGACGGTTAACGCCTGTGGTGGTCTCTTCCATGCTTCCTACAATTTGATCAAGGATTTTCTTACGGCTTTCGATCGAGTGCTTTTCAGCCCACTTCTTAACTTCAGGATGAACTTCATCCAACCTGTTTAGAGCCATGAAAATGAGGGCCGAAACAAGGTCGGCACCATCATCCATGGTAACATGAGGGCTGTGTTCAAGGGCAGCAACAATATGTTTGTAATAGGTATTGTTATCTTCTTCACGAATCGCAAAGACAGAAATACCGAAATCATGAACCAAGCTGGCTGCAACATCATCCTGGGTACTTAGTGGATTAGAAGCAATTAAAACGAGATCTGCACCACCAGCCTGCAAAGTCCGGGCAAGATTTGCAGTTTCAGCAGTTACATGCAAACAGGCCGACATTCTCAGACCTGCCAACGGCTTTTCTTTGGCAAATCTCTCACGAACACGAGCCAAAACTGGCATATCCGTATCCGCCCACATAATTCGTTTTTTACCCAAACCAGCCAACTTTATATCCTTAACATCACTCTTAATAGACTTGCCCGTGGACATGTAAAAACTCCTTTTACAACTTTTGAAAACCTAGACTCTTCTTATGAATAGAGGATTTGCTGCTCTTTTCGCAATAGAAAATCTTAAATTTATTATAAAGTTTGGCCAGTCAAACCCGTTTGCAGCCTATCATAAGTGATGGATAATGCAGCAATACCCCTGTAAACAGAACTTGTTTAACAGTTTTTTTTAGCAAAAGTGTTTTCTAAACAATTATCAAAGTTGACCGGTTTTGCTACAATCTTAATGGATGGATTTTTATTTAAAAGTTTAGCTTTTTTATATATCAGAGTATTTGAAATTCAGGACAATTAAACATTATGGCATCTAATTTTAATGAACAGACATTCTCCACACCGTTGCCGCCTTTCCAACATGGTCTATACGACCCTAAGTTTGAAAAAGACTCGTGTGGCGTAGGCTTTATTGCCAACATTAAAGGAGTTAAAAGCCATGAGATTATCAAGGATGGCTTGCAAATCCTGCTAAATCTTCAACATCGAGGCGCCTGTGGTTGCGATCAAGAAACTGGCGATGGTGCCGGTATTCTAATCCAGTTGCCCCACAAGTTTTTCTCCGAGGCTTGTTCCCAATTAGGCTTAACCCTTCCTGAATCAGGTTCCTACGGGGTGGCATTTGCGTTTTTGCCTAAAGATGCCACCGAGAGAACCGCCTGCGAGAAAGCAATTGAAAAGCTATGCAAAGAAACCGGGCTCAAATTTCTAGGCTGGAGAGATGTTCCGGTTGACTCCAACAGCGTTGGTTGGCTTGCAAGGTCGCAAGAGCCCGACATGAAGCAAGCTTTCATAGGGAAAAGCGCAAAATCCATGACTCAGGATGCACTCGAGACAAAGCTTTACATCTTTCGCAGGAAAGTTGAAAACTGGTCTTACAGCAATGCCCAGCCAGGAATGCCCGCCCCTATCTATTTTGCCAGCTGTAGTTCCAAGACCATTGTTTATAAAGGCATGCTCAAACCTGATCAAGTAGACAGATACTTTCCAGACCTTCTTAATCCTTTAATGGACTCTTGCCTTGCTGTCGTTCATAGCAGATATAGCACCAACACATTTCCCCAGTGGAGCTTGGCACAGCCTTTTAGGTTTTTGGCTCACAACGGGGAAATTAACACCCTTCAGGGAAATGTACACTGGCTTAAAGCCCGCGCTTCCATGATGCACAACGAACGCTTTGGCAAAGACATTGAACATGTTGTGCCTTTGCCCTCAGATGGGCTTAGTGATTCTGCAATTCTCGATCAGGGTTTAGAATTGCTGATCCAAGCAGGCCGTACTCTTCCTCACGCCATTACCATGATGGTGCCAGAAGCTTACGAAGGCCAGCCAGACATGGATGCTGCAAAAAGAGCTTATTACCAGTACAGCAGTTGTTTAACCGAGCCATGGGATGGCCCCGCAGATCTTTGTTTTTCTGATGGAGTTCTTGTAGGGGCAATGCTAGATCGCAATGGTTTACGCCCAAGCCGTTACATTATTACTGATGATGGCATGGTTATTTTGGCAAGCGAAACAGGCGTGCTTCCGATTCCTGCTGAAAAGATTTTAGAGAAAGGTCGATTACAACCAGGTCGTATTTTTCTGGTTGACACCGGGTCAGGCAGAATCATTACCGATAAAGAGGCTAAAGAAGTTCTTGCAAAGCAAGCTCCATATCTGGAGTGGATCGAGCAGCATCATCTTACTCTTGAGAAGCTTCCCGAAGTTGAAATTGAAGATGGGTTTGCCAAGGAGTTCACCACTCTCTTGGAAAGACAACGCGCGTTCGGTTATACTCAGGAAGATATCAATCGTATTTTGCTTCCCATGGCAAAAGATGGCAAAGAACCCGTTTCCAGCATGGGGACCGATATACCACTTGCAGTTTTAAGCAATCGCAGTCAGTTGCTTTTTCATTATTTTAAGCAATTATTTGCCCAGGTCACGAATCCGCCCATTGATGCAATTCGTGAAGAAGTTGTTATGAGCACGGAATCCCTTTTGGGCAGCGAAGTTAACCTTTTAGGTGAAACTGCATTGCACGCCCGAATGTTAAGGCTTGAAACGCCTACTCTTACCGCATCAGAATTAGAAAGAATCAAGCGCTGCAATATTACAGGTTTTGAAAGCAAAACCATCAAAACTTTATTCAAACGCAGTGAAGGGCCTTTGGGCCTCAAACTTGCCTTGCAACGGGTGCGAGACGAAGCCACCTCTGCAGTTGAAGCGGGCGCTACCATCATTATCCTTTCTGATCGAGGCGTTGATAAAGATCATATTGCGATTCCATCCCTGCTTGCGACCGCTGGTGTGCATCATCACTTATTACGGAGTGGGTTAAGAGGCAAGTGTGGCATTGTTGTTGAAACGGGCGAAGCCAGGGAAGTGATGCATTTTTCGCTTTTAATAGGGTATGGTGCCAGTGCAATTCACCCTTATCTGGTGTTTGAAACTTTTGAAGGGTTGAATAATGCCAACATGATGGTGGACAATAATGGTTCCCCACTTAGCTTGGGTTCTGCTGTCAAAAACTACATCAAATCGATTGATCAAGGCTTGCTTAAAATCTTCAGCAAAATGGGGATCAGTACGCTTTTAAGTTACAGGGCTGCCCAAATCTTTGAAGCAATTGGCATCGACATGGATGTTATCAACGAATTCTTTTTTGGGACGCCCAGTCGAATATCTGGCATCAGCCTCGAGATAATTGCAAAAGAATCGATGCATCGTCATAGCTTTGCATTCCCCGATGATAAGAATTTGGAAGAACAAGAGTTGGATATCGGTGGGGAGTACATGTGGCGCAGGCGTGGCGAACATCACATGTGGAATCCTGAAACCATCCAGAAACTGCAATACTCTATTACCAAGGAAAAGTATGCCTCTTACAAAGAGTTTTCGCAGTTAGCAAGCGAAGAAGAAGAACACTTGTGCACGATTCGGGGTCTGCTTGAAATTAAGAAGTCAGCAAGGCCTATCCCCTTGGAACTTGTTGAATCAGCAAAAGATATTGTCAAACGATTCTGCACAGGTGCCATGAGTTTTGGTTCCATCAGCAAAGAGGCACACGAAACCCTAGCCATCGCAATGAACCGTATTGGCGGAAGAAGCAATACCGGTGAAGGCGGCGAAGACCCTGCAAGATTCAAGAAAGATTCCAACGGGGATTCCCGTAATAGTGCTATCAAACAAGTAGCCAGTGGAAGATTTGGGGTCACCTCCAACTATTTAGTCAATGCCACCGAGTTACAAATCAAGATTGCACAAGGCGCAAAGCCCGGAGAAGGCGGCCAATTACCGGGCCATAAAGTGGATAACTTTATTGCCAAGACTCGCTACAGCACACCTGGTGTGGGATTAATTTCGCCCCCGCCTCACCACGACATTTACAGTATCGAAGATCTTGCCCAGCTAATCTTTGACCTTAAGAATGCCAACCCTCACGCTGAGGTTTCTGTAAAACTTGTTGCAGAAGTTGGTGTTGGAACAATCGCTGCTGGTGTCGCAAAGGGCTTTGCAGACAGAATTCTTATTAGTGGTGATTCCGGCGGAACCGGTGCATCGCCATTATCAAGTATCCGTCATGCAGGAGTTCCATGGGAATTGGGCCTTGCAGAAACTCAACAAACATTAGTTCGAAACGGGCTAAGAGGCCGGGTAAGGGTTCAAACCGATGGCCAATTGAAAACTGGGCGCGATATTATTGTCGCTGCCTGCCTTGGCGCTGAGGAGTACGGTTTTTCTACCGCCCCCCTAATTGCTATGGGGTGCATCATGATGCGCAAGTGCCACCTAAACACCTGCCCCGTAGGCATTGCAACCCAAGATCCAGTTCTCAGGGCACAATTCCAAGGTACTCCAGAACAAGTCATCAACTACTTGTTCTTTGTTGCAGAAGAAGTTCGAGAATATTTAAGTGCAATGGGCTTCCGAAGCTTGGATGAAATTATCGGCAGGGCCGACCTTCTCAAACAACGCAAAGTTGATCACTGGAAGGGGAAAAATGTTGATCTTTCCTCCATCCTGCAAATGCCTCCTGTCGCTGTTGGTACTCCGATTCGATGTGTCGAAAAACAGTCGGATCGCATTGCTGACCAAATAGATTGGGAACTTATCAAAGTTTGCAACCCTGCTATCGAAAGGGCCGAGAGAGTTCAATTCGAATCTCCTATTGCCAACAAGAACAGAACCACCGGCACTCTTTTAAGCTACTTCGTAACAGCCAAACATGGAGAAGATGGCTTACCAGAAGATACCATTGATTTGCAATTCAATGGCAGTGCAGGCCAGAGCTTTGGGGCATTCATCACCAAGGGAATTACGATGCGCATCCGAGGCGATGCCAACGACTATGTGGGCAAAGGTTTGTCAGGGGGAAAGATTATTGTTGCACCATCTGCAGAATCTAAATTCATTCCCGAGAAAAACATTCTCATAGGCAATGTTGCACTTTATGGCGCTACCGCTGGGGAAGCTTATTTCCGAGGTATTGCTGGCGAAAGATTTGGAGTACGAAATAGCGGCGCAAAAACCGTCGTTGAAGGAGTTGGAGATCATGGTTGCGAATACATGACCGGAGGCGTTGTTGTTGTCCTTGGTAAAACCGGGCGTAATTTCGCTGCAGGTATGAGCGGCGGACTTGCCTTTGTTTACGACATCGATGGCGACTTCAAAGATAATTGCAATCACGAAATGGTCGATCTTGTTCCTATTGTTGACTACAAGGATATTGCCACGATCAGTAATCTTGTCAACAGGCATGTATTGTACACGGGGTCTACAGTTGCAGAAAACATCGTCAACGATTTCTCTACTGCTTTATCCCATTTCAAAAAGGTGTTCCCCAAGGATTACAGACGAGTACTCGAAGCAAAGCGCGTTGCTCAAAGGCAATGGGAACTCGTGAACGGATAATAGGCGTTATTACTTTAGGTGGTCTTTTAGTATTCATTATTTTTTCCTTTGGCTTAATGGTTTAAAACAATGGCAGATCCACGCGGCTTCTTAAACATCGAACAACAAAAACCCACCCCTCGTCCGGTTTATCAGCGGATCAAGGATTATCACGAAATCTATCAACCTCTGCCCGAAGAAAGTATCCGTGCGCAGGCTTCGCGTTGCATGGATTGTGGTGTGCCTTTTTGCCACACCGGTTGCCCGCTTGGAAATCTCATCCCAGATTGGAACGACTTGGTTCATCGTAATCGTTGGGAAGAAGCCTTGAAGGAACTTCACAGCACCAATAATTTTCCCGAATTCACAGGCAAGACATGCCCAGCTCCTTGCGAGGCTTCCTGCGTTTTAGAAATTACTTCACCTGCTGTCACCATTAAAAATATCGAGCTTGCAATTGTTGATAAAGGCTGGGAAATGGGCTGGATTGTACCTACCCCGCCTGATAAAAACTCGGGCAAGAAAGTTGCTGTCATTGGCAGCGGGCCCGCTGGCCTTGCCGCTGCTCAACAACTTCGCAGAGCTGGCCACGCTGTTACTGTTTACGAAAAAGATGATCTCTATGGCGGCTTGCTCATCTATGGCATTCCAGACTTCAAAATGGGAAAATTCTACATCGAACGCAGAATCAAACAGATGGAAGGTGAAGGCGTTAAATTCATTAACAACGCTGATGTTGGTAAAACCATCGATCCTAAAGAAATACTTTCTTCGTTCGATGCCGTTCTAATGGCTACCGGCTCTAGTATTGCCCGAGAATTAGAAATACAAGGCAGGAATATGGCAGGTATTGAATTAGCAATGCCTTTCCTTACGCAGCAAAACCGCAGGTGCCTCGATAAACCTGTAACCGAAAAAGAAATCCTTGCTACAGGAAAAAATGTAATCATCATCGGTGGGGGCGATACCGCTGCAGATTGTTTGGGTACCTGCCACAGGCAAGGCGCAAAATCGATTATGCAGATCGATTACAACCCGAGACCTCCAGAAAACTACAATGCGGAAACCCCTTGGCCCCTTTGGCCCAAGATCCTCAGATTGTCTCCTGCGCACGAAGAAGGTGGCAGAAGAGATTGGCAGATTAAAACATCTAAGTTTGTAGGCGACTCTAAAGGCCATGTTAAAGAACTGCACGCTGTAAGAGTCAACCAATATTACGACGAAACAGGCGAGAGGCAATTTGAAGAAATCAGGGGCACGGATCTCATATTCCCATGCGATCTTGTATTGATTGCAATTGGCTTTACCGGTGCAGATCAAGGCCTGCCAGCACTTTTTGATGTAGAAATTGATTCCAGAGGAAACATTGGCACGGGCCGCAAAACCTACAGAACTTCCAAGCCTAATATTTTTGCAGCGGGCGATGCAAGACGCGGGCAATCGCTGGTTGTATGGGCCATCGCTGAAGGCAGGGAAGCTGCTCGAGAAATCGATGAATACCTCACGGGTAAATCCAGTCAATTAAAAGCACGAGACACCTCACTGCTTCAAATTGGTTTACCTGGGATGACAAAATAACAAGGCCTACTAGCTCTCATTTTCATCCCATAACCCTAGGCAATGATTTGATCAATCACTTTGCTTAGGGACTTTTATAGGGTTAAACTGCTCTCCTAAATTTTCAGCATTATTACAATACAGCCAACTATCTTAGCCTTCCTTATGTGTTAAACTAACTTTATGGATACACAAAACTCACACAGAATCAATAAATCGATTCTAACGGTTAGTTCGCTTTTGGACCCATCCGATGATAAGGATTTTTGGCTTTCCAAAACCCCAAGCGAGCGCCTTCAATTCGTTGAAATATTAAGGCAACTGAACTATGGCCAAACTATATCTACCGCTCGACTTCAAAGAATTCTTACAATTGCTGAACGAACATCAAGTTGAATACATGTTAATAGGAGGCTATGCTGTGGCCTACTATGGCTATCCACGATCTACAGGGGATATGGACATTTGGATCGCCCTAAATGAGCAAAATGCCAATCAAGTAATGAAAGCCATCATAGCTTTTGGATTTAATGCATCCAACCTTTCCAGAGAGCTATTTCTTAAGGAAAATCAAATAATACGCTTAGGAACACCACCACTCCGAATTGAAATTACTACGGGTATTTCCGGAGTACAATTCTCGGACTGTTACCCACTTCGGGTAATTGACAACTTCGACGATATCAAAGTTCACTGCATTAGTTTAGAACACTTAAAGACAAACAAAAAAGCTGCAGGCAGGTTTAAAGATTTAAATGATTTAGAGAACCTTCCTTAATTCTAATAAAACTTAACATCACATTAGATTAATTCAACTGACAAGCATAACCCTAGGCAATGATTTGATCAATCACTTTGCCCGTGCTTATGGGAAAAGGCCGATTGAAATTGTTTTTAATTTCCGTGCTGGGATTGATGCCCATCAAATGAAAAAAGGTAGCGGAAAGATCTTCAGGCCTGACAGGGTCGGTCGCAGGAAAAGCCCCCTTGGAATCTGAAGACCCGAACACAAAACCTTTTTTAACACCGCCACCTGCAAAAAGAACTGTGTAACATTGAGGCCAATGATCACGGCCCGATAAGTTATTGATTTTTGGTGTTCTGCCAAACTCTCCCGCCCAGAATATCAAGGTGGAATCCAATAAACCCCGCTCTTCAAGATCCAGAATTAAGGTTGGTAATGTTTTATCCGTGATGGGAAGGAGATGGTTTTTCATTACAGGGTACATGGGTTTATCACGAAACCCATGAGTATCCCAACCACCTTCGCAACCGCCAATTTGCGGTGCAAAATAAACATTAATAAATGCTGCACCAGCTTCCACCAACCTTCTGGCAAGCAGACAGGATTGCCCATATGTGGTTCTGCCATAGCGTTCACGAACAGCAACAGGTTCTGCTGAAATATCAAAAGCGGCACGAATGGATTTAGATGTAAGCATATCATGGGCCCGATCATAATTATCCTGAATGCCTTTGGCCTTGGAAGACTTTTCAAGAATCTTAGTTTCCGCATCGATGATGGCCATCATTTCTTTACGATTGGCAATTCTATCGGGGTTAATCCCAGAGGGGAGAACAAGTTCTGGAAGATTAAAATCCGGGGAATTGGGATCTTGACCAATAAAAAAAGGATCGTAACTTTTGCCCATAAAGCTAGCATGTTGGCCCGGAGTAACCGACCCATCCCGGATCACATGGGGAAAAGAAATAAAGGGGGGCACACCTCCAGATTTTGATTTGAATTTGCTCACAATGGAACCATAGGCGGGAAACAGATCAAGCGTATCTCGCAACCTCTGATCATCAGTCGCGGGCGAATAACCGGTAAGGCTATAATAGGCTGCAGAATTATGGTTCTTCATTTCATGATGCACACTGCGGACGATAGTAACCCGATCCATCACTTTTGCCATGTTGGGAAGCAATTCGCCAACGGGCATGGATGGAACAACAGAAGAAATGCCTTTAAGCGGCCCACGGTAGGCATCGGGAGCATTGGGTTTTAAATCAAAGGTATCCATCTGGCTAGGGCCGCCAAACTGGTGCAGAAAAATGATTGATTTGGCTTTCGCCTTGGGGTTTGCAGATTGGAGTGCACCTTGCAAACTCGAGCCAAGAACAGAAAGAGCAGCGCCTTGCCTGATAAAACTTCTTCGGGAAAACATTCTAAATCCTCATGATTCAATTAAGTATTAAGATTGATTCTACCTAACTAATCTTTTTGAAAATCAATAACTTTTAAAGTCAGCCCACCCAAGATATTGAGCCATTTTAAATCGGTCGAACCTTCACTAAACTTAATATGGGTTCCATCAACAAGAATTTGATTCCAAGTAGGGTCAGCGGTAATCCATTGCTTCCCATCATGAAACTCAGCCCAAGCGTGCCAACCCATTTTAGGACTCTTTTCGCCTGCCATATAAGCTATCCCTCCAACTTCTCTAGCAGGTATGCCAAGAGCGCGAGCCAAAGTAACAAAGAGGAGTGTATGTTCAGTACAATCGCCTGCCTTTTTATCAAGAACATCGAGGGCATTATCACTATTTTTCGCCATGGTTTTTTCAAGGTTGGCAAAAATCCATTTAACAAGGCGTGAAGCTTTCTCAAAATCGGAAGAGGCTTCCCCAACAATTTTAATCGCAAGACCAACAACTTTAGGATTGTCGGAAGGAGAGCTTATACTGGGTGCAAGCGATCGTTTTTTCTCATCAAGAAGAAGCGGAACACTTGTTTTCAAAACAAAGTCACGCTTGATTTCCATCACCAAAGAACCATCTTTACCCTTGCTGATTATCTGCCTATGCGACTGGGGAACATCAAATGCATCCTCGCCTACAAAACTTAATTTAAGCGACTTAACCTTAACAGGGTCACCCAGTTTCTTGTCCAAAGTAACTGCAGATATTTGAATGAGATCAACAAGGCTATCATCTAATTTTTTGGCAACATCATTACTTTCAAGCCTGTATTCAATAATTTTTCCCATCCTACCGTAATAAAGACGGCCATTGTTTTCCAAAAGAGAATAAAACAGAGCCCCATGGGTTTCCTGATCCACCTCGTGAAGCATCAAGTTTGCGCCTTGTGCCTGAATATTTTTTTTACCCTTATAAATATAGCGTGTAGGAACATTGAGATCGTCTTCTTCTACCGAGGTGGAAAAGCAATCGAAGGTGTCCCCTTTGATGCGTTTACTTTTAAGCCAAGAAGCGAGTTCCAATTGCATGGAAAGGTTTTCTTTGGGTTTGGAAACCTTCTTTTCATCTTTACGATTTTGGGTAGTGGTAACCAAAGTAAAGCCACTTTTTTGCAAACTAAGTTCACGCGTTTTCTTCACTCCATTTTCAAGGTGAAAAGAATTGATAAGAATAATATCACCTTTACCAGCAAGACTATAAAACACTTCGGTTCTTTCAGAAACTTCGGTTTTATTGCCTCCAAAAAGGGCTTTAAAATAGGACTCGGAAACTTGGGAGACAACCTCAACCCCATTCAACTTGGCAAATTTTATCTCATCAGTATCCCACCCGACTTTTTTCCCACCCATGTAATTTCCGTAGGATGATTTACCAAGATGATCCTTGATGAATACAACTAAATCGTTGTTGACTTGGGATTGTTTTAAGTCAGCTTGAAAACAAAAAACAACAGGGGTTTTTAAAACCACGATCACCAGAGCAGTATAGAAAACAAATGCATTTTTCATTATTGCCTCAATAAGAATTCCTTGGAGTTGACTATCCCCCAAAGGATATCTTCCCAACCATCTCTAGAATTTTTAGATTTCAACAAAATAGCTTTAGCTTTTTCAATCTCAATGGAAGAAGGGCGCCTGGCAAAAGCGATAAGAAAAAGTTCTTTAAGTGCAATATCAGGTTTCACTTCATCCATTAAAATCTTCTCAATCCGATTGCCCTGCCCAGACAATACCTCCAAAATAACATCACCCGAAATCATTAGAAATGCCTGCCCCAGCGTATTGTCTTCCGCCCTTTCACACTCACAAGTAAGCGACCGGGATGGTTTTCCAAAAGAGGCCAGAAACCTGCTGATTGCAAGACCTTTCTCTTTCGAACCCGAGCGAACTCCCGAACTAGGTATCGACACCGCTGTTGGTGCACCATTGAAACTTTGTGATACCAGTTTTTTACCAGCAACCTTGCTAATGGCATCCAACAACTCTTCGGCTTGCAAAGGACGGGATTTGAAATAAGCAAAATTACCAAAATCATCAGGCGAATTGAGAGGCGGAGAACTCCGCTGATAAGTTGCAGATGAAGTAATAACACGAATAAGGTTTTTTATGCTAAAGCCTGATTTATGAAAATCGACAGTCAGGGCTTCGAGCAAATCATTGTTGATGGGCAAATTCGTGGCACGAAAGTCATCAAGGGGATCAACTATACCCCGGCCAAAAAGGTGAAACCAAATACGATTTACCTGGGCCTTGGCAAAGAAAGGGTTTTTTGAATCACCCAACCAGCTTGAAAGTTGAGTGAGCCATTCCCCATCTTTTTCAAGAACTAATTCTTTGCTGCCTAAGAATCGTGGCTCCAAAGGCCTGCCATCTTTGGGATCAAGAACAGCACCGGCACGATTCACAAAGACAATTTGTTCCCCGACGAATTCATTCTTGTCTAATTTATCCTTCTTATTGTTTTCAAAAATCCGATAGTCAAGCCTGGAAAAAAAACCTGAAAAGCGATGGTAATCTTCCTGAGTCCATTGATCAAACGGATGATTATGGCATTTTGCACATTGCAACCTTAGCCCCAGAAATACCTGCGCAACCGCTTCCGCACGAACATCAGGGGTACGAAGAGCACGATAGAAATTAGTTTCCGGCTGGCTATAACTACTGCCTTTGGCTTCAATAATTTCGCGCGCAAACTCATTTAATGGCTTATCTTCAGCAAAGGATCTTTTGATCCATTCATGAAACACCCTTACACCCTTGGCATCTAAAACCTTTTCATCATTGCGTAAAATATCCGACCACTTTAACGCCCATAAATCAGAAAATTCACTCCGCTCCAACAAAGCATTCACCAATTTTATTCTTTTATCCGGGGAACTATCAGCAAGAAACTTCTCGGCTTCATCAGCATCAGGTAATCTTCCATTTAGATCGAGGGTAACCCTGCGTAAAAAAACCTCATCCGAACAAATAGCTCCAGGCAGAATCTTCAGCTTCTCCAACTTTTTATTCACATGAAGATCGATGTAATTCAGTGGGCTGGGAAATTCTTTTGCAAGAATCGGGTTCCGTGATGGAATTCGAATCACCCTTGCTGATATCTGTTGATCCTGATAACGGGCAGTAATGCTACCTTCAAGATAATCACTACAAATAACATGGCTTTCAAGAGATATGGTAATAAGAGGGCTACTAGTTTCAAAGGTAGCTAACGAAGAAACATCACTTTGGTTTTTAAATTCGCCTGTTGCTAAAACTTGAAGTGGGAATGAATTGGAATCACCTTCGAGAAAAATAGTTGGTGGAATAATTTCTAGTTTTGTTGTGGTGCTTTTGAATTTTGAAGGGGGACGGGCCCCATCTTCAATCCATTTCTTAATTAAGAGATAACTTTGCGAGTTTCGATCAAATCTTTTACCACCTTCATGCGGAATTTCACCAATTGCTTTTTTAAGAATCAAACTTGATTCAGGGTTTGCGGTATCAATCCGCCTCATTCCTGAATTTTTTACTATTGCAAGATAATCAAACGCAGAATCTTCCCCCCGCAAGGAAAGCCTAAATCCCCCTCTGCCATGTAAACTGCCATGACAAGGGCCTTGATTGCACCCTGCCCTGCTTAATAAAGGCATGACTCCTTCCAAAAATTCGGGATTGTCTGCAGCATGCAAACGAACAGGCCAAACTAACCAAAAAGTGAATAGAATTATCAGGGGTATTAATGTGCACCAATTCTTAACCATTATTTCAATAAACTTTCATTTGTTACTAATACAATAATAGCTTAAATTCTAATTCTAAATGGGATTCATTGAAATCCCTTTTGACGAATAAAAAGGCTTTTAATGCGAAAAATATTTGCTTCTATTATTGTAATAACATTCTTACTTAATGGTCAGGCTGTGTTTTCCCAACCAGACCAACAAAAACCTAAGCTCGGAATCTTACTGGTTTTTGACCAACTTCGTGGCGATTATATTTCCAGATGGCAGGATCAGTATGTTAAGGATGGTTTTTTAAGGCTTACTTCCGAAGGCACTTGGTTTGAAAATTGCCATTACCCTTATGCGGGAACTGTCACCGGTGCAGGGCATGCGACTTTAACCACTGGTGCGACTCCTTCGATCCATGGAATTATCGGAAATGATTGGTACGATCGAAAAGAAGGAAAGAATTCTTATTGTGCTGGAAGTTCAAGGTGGACAAGCATTCCACCTATTGCTGAAGTGATACCTGCACCAGGAACCACGATAAAAGTGCGCGGTGGAGGAACTCCTGAAAAAATTCGAGCAGAAACACTTGGAGATGCGTTAAAGCGATCCACCAATAATCAAGGCAAAGTTGTAAGTTTATCCTTCAAAGACCGTTCTTCTGTTTTACCAGGCGGAATGAAACCCGATCACTGCTATTGGTTCGATACAGCTTCTGGAAAGTTTCAAACCTCCACTTTTTATAGCAGCAAAGTGGCACCTTGGTTGGCTGACTTCAATGATTCAAAATTCATCGAACAATGGCGCAATAAATCATGGGATAAGCTTTACCCAAACAAAGATTACAAGCCTTTTTCTGGTTCTGACGAACAAGCTGGCGAAGGGAATGGTAAAAATCAAGGCAAGTCTTTTCCTCATGCTTTTGGGAAAATCGACAAGGATTATTACGATGCGCTTTACAATTCCCCCTTCGGAAATAATGTTCTTCTAGAACTTGCAATGAAAGCTATCAAGGCAGAGAAACTGGGCAAAAACTCTCAACCCGATCTGTTGTTGCTTTCTTTTTCCAGCAATGATTCCGTAGGCCATGCCTGGGGGCCCGATTCTCAGGAAGTTTTTGACACCACACTACGAACCGACTTGTTGATTCGTGATCTTTTGCTTTTCCTTGACAAGGAAGTTGGCAAGAATAACTATGTTATTGCTCTTTCTGCAGATCACGGGGTTTGCCCTCTCCCTGAAGTTTCCAAAACCAAGGGATTGGATGCAGGCAGACTTGCAACTGATAAGTTTTCAAAGGAAATAGAAGCTGCTTTGCAGGAAAAATTTGGCAAACTTGCTGCACCCGCAAAGTACCTTGAAGCATTTTCTGACACCTCGGCCTACCTGAACTATGCGACTCTTAAAGCGAATGCTATTAATCTTGATGATGCAACAGGTTTTATTAAAACTTGGGCGGGCACTCAGCCTGCAATTCTTTCCGCATACACTTCCAAAGAAATAAGCCTAGCTTCGACTTCTTCCGACCCTTTGTTGGTTAGTGTTTCTAAAAGTTGGTTCAAAGGAAGAAGTGGCGATATCTGTTTTATTTTGAAACCCTTCTACATCCCAGGGACCTACCTCACCGGAACCACCCATGGCAGTCCCCATTCTTACGATACCCATGTGCCTTTGATTGCTTTTGGTGGTGGAATTAAAAGTCTGGTGATCAAAGAGAAAGTTTCACCCCAACTTGCAGCTTCCATTATTGCAGAAGGAATAGGCATATCTGCACCTACAAGTGCTGAATTCACCACACCCAAGGGAATCTTGTTAGAACAAAAATAGGCAAGATGGGCAAAACCAATCTCGTTTCGGGTTGACCAAAACATCTATTCCGTTGCAGAATCATCCTGTTGATTGTAATTCAACTTTTCATGATTCATGCAAGGATTGTTATGCTGAAATTATTTTTTCAACTGCTTGTACTTTTTGGCGCATTCACTTTCATTCCCCTCTTTTCATTCGCTCAATCTTCACTTTCGTACTTTGATGATGCCTCCATTCGAGCTATTCAGTTTGTCGATTCCAAAGAAGGTTGGGCCGTCGGGGATGAAGGAGTGATATGGCATACAATTAACAGCGGAAAAGATTGGGAGCGCCAATCAACTGGAACCCGTGCATCACTAAAATCCCTGCATTTTCTCAGCCCCTATTTCGGTTGGGCCGTCGGTACAGAATTTCACCCCACATTAGATTCTGTTGGAGTAATCCTTTTCACCAAAGATGGTGGTATCAAATGGACAAAAGTTTTACACAATTCCCTTCCAGGTCTTAATTTCGTAAAGTTTTCTGATACCCAGCATGGCATACTTGCAGGTGCCTCCACCGATGCTTATCCTGCGGGATTCTTTTACACAATCGATGGCGGAAAAAGCTGGAAAAAAGGAGAAGGGCCTAAAAATGGAACTTGGTACACCGCATCATTAACAGGCAATGGCGCAGGTTTCCTTGCTGGTAATCATAATTCTCTGGCTACTCTTGCCAATTTCAAATCCTTGATCAACGAAAACTCTGAAATCTCTAATCGGTCTTTTAAATCGTCACACAATAATCTCAAAACCATTTTCCTTGTTGGGCAAGGTTCTCAAATACTTGCAAATGATACCTTGACCGGAAATTCTTGGACTAGTTTGAACATGGGCCTTAGTACTGAATTAACTTCATGTATTGATTTTAACTCAGTTCATGGCACGGGCGAAGATTTATGGGTAGCTGGTAAACCTGGATCAATTCTATTTCACAGCACAGATTCTGGCAAAAAATGGGATATTGTCAAAACCAATAATAATGCAACTTTAAACACCATCTTTTTCATTGATAAACAAAGCGGTTGGACCGCTGGAGAATTTGGAACCATTCTTGCAACCAAAGATGGCGGAAAAACTTGGACAACCCAAAAGAGGGGCGCTTCCCAAGCAAAAATCCTTGTCATTCAAACAGGGTTGAAAGATGCCTCTCCTGAAATTTCCGCTTTCCTCGGATTTGATAAAAAAAATATCGTCTCAAATCTCACCATCACTTCTCTTTTAAACCCAAATAATCACACTTATCCTTCCCAAGAAGACACGCTCTCTTTCCACTTAAGAAAAGCTGGTTCAGCAACCACTGAAAATTACTGGCAGTTCCCTCTCTCCCTTATCGAAGCTAACGATACTCCACAAAAGGTTCTTGAAAATTGGGACCGTTATAACAACAACAAGGCAGGGGACCAACTTCTTCGGATGCTTACCCTTTCCATTCGATCAATAAGGCCCGACCTTATAATTCTTTGTTCCCAAGAACAAACGCAAAAAGAAGCTCTTTATCAAGTGCTAAAACATGCAATAATTCAGGCAAATGAAATGGCAAATACTGCAACTTCTTTTGAAGAGCAAATCACCACCCTTGCCCTAGTTCCTTGGAAGGCCAAACAAATCATCCAGCAGGAATTCCAAGGCAAAAGCCTATGCAATTTGAATCTTAGCGAACCTCTGATTTCCCTCGAAAGTAATTTGATTGATTACGCAGACCCTTTAAGGTTTTCCTTGAAAATAGAAGCAAACACCAACACAATATGCTACTTCTCTCCTGTAATCTTGAAGGAAACACCACGAAATTATCTGCAAGATTTCGAAGAAGGACTCACAGGAATAAATAAAAGAACCGAAGGCCCAATCTCTGAATTAAGCAAAGAAAAATTAGCTGCAATAAGATCCAGCACTCTTTTAAGAAAATTATCGCAATCACCTTTAGACCCTAACTCAGACCCTTCCATTTTACTTTCCAGAATGCAGGCTATGGTCGCAGGTTTGGAAGATGAACAGGCGGCAAGACTTTTATCCAACATAGGAACCTTGTTTTTTAAGAATGGACAATGGAGCGCATCCAGAGAAATATTCAAATCAATCATCACCAACTATCCTGCATCACAAGCTTCAGCCGATGCAACAAAATGGCTCATTTTTCATGACAGCAGTACAGAAACCAGAAGAAGGCACGAACTAGGCCAATTTATCTCATTACTTAAACATGAATTTGGAAAACCAGGAACAGAAACACTGAAGCCCGCTATTTTTGTTGACAAATTTGCCTCAACTGATGCTCCTATTCTAAAACAAACTACCAATGATAAAGCTCTCCCCCAAAAAAAAATTATCATCAAAACTCCTGAAATACCCGTTATTAAACCTAATCATACAGGTGAAATCCAAACCCTTAACAACCCAGCAGAAGCTAAAGCTTGGTTTGAATACAGCTTGAGTTTAGAAAACACTATTTCGGCGTTTGGACCGTTGGCAGCAAAAGATCCAAGGCTTTTTTTCGCAACTCAAGCAGCAAAACGAAATCTCGGAAAAATCGAAGATGCAAAAGTAGGACTTGAAGATTTTATCAGCACTGCACCTACTGGGCCATGGAAACAAAATGCTCTCGCAGAATTATGGATCATGGAAAGACGCGGAAACCCACCCAAAAATGTTTATACCTGCAAGTTTACCGATTTCAAACCCATACTTGATGGCAAACTCAATGATGAATGCTGGAAATCAGCCAAGGCTGTCAAACTTGTAGATTGGTCCGGGCTTTCTGCGAAAGAAAATTACACGGAATTCAAAACCTTGTATGACTCTGAGTTTTTGTATATAAGTGCAATCTGCACATCAAAAATCCCAAACATTGTAAAAAACAAAGTCTCCCCCACAAGAGACTTATCATTAAAAAGCAAAGACCAGATTTTTTTCCAAATCGATTTAGATCGAGATTACACAACCTGTTATCAATTCCAGATTGATTCATTAGGAAATGTAATTGATGATTGCTGGGGAGACCTATCGTGGAATCCAAAGTGGTTCTTTGCGACTGAAAATACCGAAACAGGGTGGACTTTCGAGGCTGCTATTCCAATGGGAATGATTTCAAGTTCCCCTGCAACATCAGGAAAATCTTGGGCCCTTAACTTTGGGCGTATGATTCAGAACCAAGGCGTTCAAACCTGGTCCTCACCTGCAAAATTACCCGAATCAAACGATACTCTTGAGGGCATGGGACTGATGTTCTTTCTGAATCAAGATGCTAAATCAATACCAGAAGCAGGCAAAGCTAAGAGTTCACCAGCACCTTAATCTACTTGGATTTTAGCTTTTCCTATAAAGTTCTGTAAACCTGCAATGGGTGCCAAAGATTCAACCTCGTTGTAATTATGATGCGAAATCTTAATGTGATCTGCACCCACAAAACCAAAACCCATGGTACCATCCAAGGCAACCCACCTGCCTCGAACATGCGCTTCCGTCCACATATGAAATCCAAACATCGGTTCACCGTTTTTTTCAACATAAACCAACCCATGCGCAATCCTACTGGGTATCCCTTCAGACCTACATATAGCGGCTAAAAGAATGGCGGCATGCCTGCAATCACCGCGGGGGTTCTTAGCTATATCAGATGCGCATCCAAAAGGGGGCTGATTATCAAACATCATTTTGCGCCTGACCAGTTTCTCTAACATGACCGCTTTTCGCCATGGGTCGATCTCTAAGAAATTAACTTCCCGTGTAAAATTCTTCAGAGCGGGGTTATCCCAATCAATGTACTTAGAAGGTGCCATCTCTTCTGCACTTGGGGCGTTGCTAGCTGGAACATCGTCAGGCAAGCGAAAAGCCCGGACATCGAGTGTAAAAGAAGTATTTGTTTTTTTTACAATTTTCTGTCGTTCGTCCTCAACTAAAGGAGGTTCTCCATTCAAATCAAGGCCAGATATCAAATACGAAGTGTTTAAAGAAGATTTGGCAGCGTTAAGGCGCCTGTTGATAGGAATAAAAGACGCTTTACCAATATCGAACATCTGCTTTGGGGAACGATTGGGAACAAAGGCAGATTTAGTGCGAACCAGACTGATATCACCTATGCCATCCATTTCAGTTTCAGCAAACAAGACTTTTTGATTTACATCAAGGAAATAGAGTGTTTTAGGCAACTGTAAAGAAAGATTCCCTGCAATTATTTTTTGGGGAGACATAAGAACAGTCCAGGCCACCGGATCTTTCGAATCAACAGGCGTTTTTTTTGTTGCTACAACATCATGGGTCACAAAACGATTAACCACTGCTTGATAGCAATCGAATTGAAGATGTTCATTATCTGTCCATTTTTTCCCACTGATCATTTGTTCTTTGCCCAGAGGACCGAAGCCGTCAATATCCCACGGGATTATTCTCTCTTTATTATTTTCGACCCACACGCGAAAAGTAGTGCCATCTCTTTGTCCGGATAATTCCAAAGTTTGTTTAGGCCCCTGAAACTGTTTCATTGAAATACGGTGTACCGTTCCAATTAAATCCATTTCTTGTGCTTCAATCATTCGCAGGGAAACGATCGAGCCAAACCGCTGCAGAGTAAGATTGGTTTCTTTTTGCAGCTTAACTCCGGTTTTCTTACCATTTTTTTCGATGGGTATTGAAGAAACAGACACAAAACCAAGTTGACTTTCGCCTTTAAAGATTTCTTCCCGGTATCCATTGGGAATCATGCTGCCCAAAGGAACGGGTTCTGATTTTGCGTTTTGTAGAGGTAATAGAAGCGAAAGGGTTAAAATCAAACAGGTGTTCATAATCGGGTTCTTTCAATAGAAAACATCACACTTTCTGCATCGAATATCTAAGGATGGGGCTTGCGATTGGATTGGATTTTTTTGAGTTTTACTTGATTATTACTGGGTCATTTAACAAGTTGAGTGGTTAATCTAATCAGTTAAGAACAACCTAAAAAGCAAGCTGGGCAAGATGAATCGAGTCTGCTTCTGATGGTTTGGGAAATACAAGTAAAAGTTTACGATTATTCGCTTTTATTTGACTCGATTTATCTTCTTTTCACTGTTTAATGAAAATACATTCAAGAAAGAAATATAAATAATAAATAGAACCTTGTGTTTCTGGCATTCGTAGTGTTTGCATCATATGTTGGTGTTGTTCAGTGAGTTCCTAATTTCCCATCTGACCTGGAACTTGTTGAACTAGATCCCGTGTTGTTTTTAAGAAGAAAGCAGAATCATGTCTAATAGCTTTGCTTTTTCTCAGGCCGCTTATCCTGCAGAAGAATTAAATGTTTCTTTTGCTAACGGATACCGCAAAAGCGTTTTCACCGACTCTCTTACCCAGCAAGATATTCCCATGCTGGCTATTAGTGTCTCTAAGGAACATGTTTTTGACATCTTCCTGCAACTTACCGACCTTCTAGGTAGCACTGTTGATGTTATCTTGGAATCAAGCCATGGCTCGAAAATTTCGAAACATGTTGATTTACACAGGGAAGAAATTGACCTGCCCATTTTACAAAGCTATTTGCAAGAGTATGAACAAACGATTTCCAATGATGGTTGCTCCGGTATTGCAGTAATGGCAAAGGGCAAACCCATGGAAGTTCAGTTCGATGAACACAAAATCATTGTGGTTTACGCCCAGAACATTGCAGAGTTCGAAAAAGTACTTCAATTAAACCACATCCGAAGGAACGACACCCTTCCCGTTGTTAACGATTTCGAACACTTTCATTCCACCAGTGATGAATACGAAGACCAGTTTATCCAATTGACCGAAATCCTTGGATGCGCCGAACCCGCAGAATCCAATAGCTGGTAAGCTGGTTACTCGACGCAAGCAAGCACATACGGCCCCTTGGGAATTACCGCAATCCGTGCTGAGGGGCCATACTCTTGCAAGCTGTCAGCAATCGCTTGTTCAACCGAATCAATTGGGGTTACATGGCATTTGCTTAAAACAGAATGCTCTAATCCCTTTGAAAATACTTTGACTTTACACTTTTCAATAACCTTGGCGAATTCTTCTAGTTGCCATTGATCCATAACAAAATAATCCGTTTCGAGGATTCGTTTTTTAAAGGCTTTAAGATCAGGGTTTTCGCTAAGAACCTGCTGAAACTCTGGGCTTCCAAGGCCTTCAGTCAAGCTTGCAACCAGAATGATGGTTCCGCCTTTTTTAAGAATGGGCAAAGCACCGATCAAGCCTTTGACTGCTTGATACCAAGTAATATCTAAAGGGTAACCAGCGCAACTGGTAAGTACAATATCCACGGGTTCTTTGATTGCAACCCGTACTACCTGCCTCACAAAGGAAACCCCTGCTTCCCAAGCTTTGATCATGTCCCCTGCACCTGCCCAGGTTATCTGCCTGTTCCCATCCACACATACATTAACAATAAAATCACAGCCACTCATAAGGGCAATATAAGTATTCTCTTCATGAACCGGATTCCCTTCAACAATGCCACAATCAGCGTTGGGGTGTTCAAGGAATTTAGGCCCGTGCCAAACTTTAACAGTTTCAATGCCCGCAATGCCGGGGCAAATGACTTTTCTGCCTCCGCTATACCCCGCCATCAAATGGGGCTCAATAAGCCCGGTTGTAATTTTAAGTTCAGCTCTTATGTAGCGGGAATCAATGTAGACGGGAACGCCCTTGGGAGTAATCCCAAGGTAATCATGCTCGGAGGTTTCTTTCCCGTGATGATTTTCTACCCGATAGTTATTGGCAATATCTTCCCCCACCAATTCAACCAATTCTTCACCTTCATTAGGGCGATGCAATCCAGTTGCGATAAGAATGGTGATTCCACTGCGGGGCACCCCTGCATCCTCAATCGTTTTAAGAATTTGTGGAAGAATCACTTTATTAGGTACAGGCCGGGTAATATCACAGATTAAAATACATGCTGTTTTCTTTCCTTTGGCAATCTCCGCCAAGGGTTTTGAACCTATTGGATGGGCTAAAGCATCGGAAATAGCCTGAGACTGATTAGCCAAAGGAGTGGCATTTTTAATCTCTAAGGGGCCAATAACTTTATCATTTGGGAGATCAACCATAAGGCCCGTTTTGCCATAATCCATCTTTATACGCATGTTAACCCTTTGTCAGGTAATGAGATAAATATTTTTTGCTATGCAAATACCTTGTCAATATAGACAAATATCATTATATTTAAGGAATGGCAAAAGGGATATTGAATAAGAGGTTAATATGTCGATTGATAAAAGTTTAAAGCGAAAAAACACTTTGGCTCGTTCACGAAATGTGCTAAATAGAGCTGAAAGAATAGCTGTCTTAAAATCTGAAGACCGTTGGGTAGAGGGCATGGGCCCGTTTAATCTTCCCAAAGTCCGGATTCTGAAGGTGGGCAAGAAAACTAAGAAAGCTGCGAAAGAGGCCCCTGCAGCTGGCGCCGCTGCTCCCGCCGCTGGTGACAAAAAAGCTGCCGCTGGTGACAAAAAAGCCGCTCCCGAAAAGAAGGGCGATAAGAAGTAATAATGCCCGTCAGTTTCATTTGCATAAAGCGGCAGGCTAAGTAGCCCACCGCTTTTTTATTTTGAGAGACTCAATGACGCAAGCTCATTCGGTAATTCTTAAAATTGATGGTCTCACTAAATTGCACGGTCAATTCAAAGCTTTAAATTCAATCTCATTCAATATCAACCGCGGTGAAATTTTCGGACTCCTTGGCCCCAATGGCGCAGGAAAATCCACTCTCCTTTCCATTCTTGCGGGCAGCAGTAAACCCCATACTGGCACTGCCTGCTTTGATGGTATGCAAATCCAGCCAAACAATTTAAAGCTAAGGGCCCGTATTGGCCTAGTGCCTCAAGACTTTGCTTTCTATGAAGATTTAACTGCAAAAGAAAACCTTGTCTTTTTCGGGAACCTTTATGGACTTCAAGGAACTTTACTCACTAAAAAGGTTAATGAAATACTAGAGATCATTGGGCTCGATGATGGAAAAGCCAACCAATACTCAAAATATTTTTCAGGGGGCATGAAAAGAAGATTAAACTTAGGCATCGCACTGGTTCATTCGCCCGAAGTTTTGATGCTCGATGAGCCAACGGTTGGAGTTGACCCGCAATCAAGAAATAGAATTTTTGAAGCAATTAAAACGATTAATGCCACGGGAACCACCATTATCTACACCACGCATTACATGGAAGAAGCGGAATCCCTTTGCAACAGGATAGCCATTCTGGATCATGGCGAGATCATTGCTTGCGATACCCTGCAAAATCTGCTTTCTTTGACTAAGACTACGATAAATTTTAGCATCATTGAAAATGATCAAACAAAAGCAGGGTTATTACAACAAAAACTACCCACATTAAAACAAGCGACTTTACAAGGAAGCTATTCTTTAGCTTCACACAATAACCCAACTCCCGAAATTATTAACCTTTTAGTAAATGAAAAAATCCAGATAATAAGTATGCAACTAGATTCTCCTAATCTGGAAAAGGTTTTTCTTAGCCTTACAGGGCGACATCTTAGAGATTAATTCACAAAACATGCAAAGCTTTATTATTGCAAAAAAAGAGCTGAAGCTTTTAATCAGAGATAAACTCACTGCAACGGTTTTGTTTGTACTCCCCTTCGCAATGATTCTCATTCTTGGCCTGCTTTTAGGCGAAGGATTTGGACAAAAAAACGATGACCTCATGCGCATTAGTGTTTTAAATCTCGACAAAGGTCTGGGACTAAACAACAAACCCTGGGCAGAGCATGCAATCGACGATATGGTTTCTACTCCCAACATCAAAGTCGAAATCATTCAAACCAAAGAACTTGCAAACGAACTTGTAAAAACAGGCAAAAGAGCCGCGGTCATCATCTTTAATCAAGATTTTAGTGACCGAGTCAACGAATGCTCTTTTCTTTCTACGGGCGTTAATCCTTTCCACCGCGATGGAATCTATCTGGAAAAATTACAAGTTTCAATTGTCAAAGATAACAAGCAACCCGCAACTTCAGCAATCATAGAAAGCGTATGCCAGATTGCATTATTAAGAATTGTCATGCCTTGGATGATAGGCAAAGCATTTGAAAAACTAGGGGATCCAGAATTTATCGAACTTTTAGGCAAAGAAGTTTCGCTGCCAATCCCCCCTTCTTTACGCTTGTTAATGCCCAAAGAAAAAATCCCGCTGGGTGAGTTACTAGAACTTGCATCAGGAAAAGATGTTGTTCTAGCCAAAAATTATCGTGAAAAAGTTGGTCAAGGAATACAAACAGCACTTACCGGGCAATTCAAAAACTACAATCTTACAGGTAAATCTTGGGCCTCACTTACACGGTCCATCAATAATACTGAAACGGTAAAAACTCTAACTACCTTTCAAAATGATGATGGCACGGGAATTCTTAAACGCGGAGCTATTCGATATCAAATCCTCGTACCTTCTTTCACCGTGATGTTTGCATTTAGCCTTATTCTGATTTCAGGATGGATATTTGTCGCAGAAAAAAGACAGGGAACTTTTAATCGGCTACTTTCCTCTCCTGTTTCTACTCCAAGCATTCTTCTAGGAAAATTTCTTCCCACCGTGATTATTTCTTTATTCCAGATTTTCTTTCTTTTGGCACTCGGGAAAGTTTTACTAGGCTTAAAAATCGGTTTGCCTACTTGGTCTCTTACAGATTGGGCCATCGCCTTAATCATCCTCCCAATTGCTACTTCGTTTTGCGTTGCTTCTTTTTCCCTGCTCATTGGGTTGTTATCCAAAAACGAAACCCAACTTGCCCTATTTAGTTCTGTTCCTGTTTGCCTCTTCGCTTTGATAGGCGGGTGCATCTTCCCCTGGGAAATGATGCCAGATAATGCCAAAACCTTGGCTTTTCTTACACCTCAAGGATGGGCCTTGGACGCCTTCAGGGAAATAATGCCTTCTTCTTTTGATAACACCACTGATTTTAACCTTATTTGGAAATCGGCCTTGGTTCTTACAATCATGGGTTTTATATTAATGTGTGTTACTTGGATCACTCTTGGAGGCATTCGTTTTCGTAGTTCCTGACTCGAAGCCTTTAATTTTATGATGGACTATTTTAACTTTCAGATAACTAAGGTGAATTAAAATGCTGGCAGATAACACAAGCAAAGAAATTTACGAAGCCTTGATTGCAATTCCTATTTTAGACCCTCACTCGCACATTAATCCCCATGCCGCAGCATCCAAATCTTTGGAAGATATATTGGGGTATCATTACTACACAGAGTTGGCACACTCTTGCGGAATGGATAAAAAATTCCTCGCTCCAGAAGTCCCGGGGCAGGATAAAGTCCGCGAAATCATCCGCCATATGAATCAGTTCGACAATACTGCGCAATACTCTTGGTTCCTCGAAATTGCACAGACTTTTTTAGATTTTAAAGGAGATAGAATCTTACCCAAAGATACTGATTATCTTTGGAATACCGCACAGAAAAAAATGTCCGACCCTTCTTGGGAAACTCAAGTCTTGAAAATATCGAACCTCGAAAAAATCTTCCTTACCAATGATTTTGATGACCCTCTTGATGGCTTCAATACCAGCTTTTATATTCCTTGCCTGCGAACCGATGAGCTTGTATTCCACTTCCCAAGAAATAATGTACGCAACCGACTTGAAAAAATATCAGGCATTAATCCTGGTAATGCTTCCGAACTTACCAAAGCTTTTCATACTCTATTCAAACATTTTACTCAGAAAGGCGCACGAGCTTGTGCTATTTCTCTTCCACCTGATTTCTCACCAGCAAAAGTTTCCGATGCGGCTCTTGATCTCTGCTTCAAATCTTCAGATTTTGATTCCCCTACCTGGAAAAATGGGGTCTTTTGGAAGCTCGCTGAAGCCTGCAATGAGTGGAAATTACCTTTCGATTTGATGATTGGCGTTAATCGCAATGTTTATCAAGAAGGCGTTTTTCAAGGAAAAGATCTATATGACCAACGCACTTCCCTTATCCAATACGCCCCCTTATTCAACTCTTTCCCTACCGTTACTTTTTGTGTCTCGGTATTAACCAGCAACCAAAATCAAGAACTCGCTAGCTATAGCTGGATTTTTCCCAATGTCGTTACTCATGGCCATTGGTGGTATTCAAACATCCCCACCCATATCGAACAAGATACAAGGGCAAGACTTCAGGCAGTTCCAAAAACCAAGCAAATTGGGTATTACAGCGACATGTACAAGCTTGAATTCGGCTTGCCTAAATTCAACATGTATCGAAAGATACTTTCCAATATTCTGTCCAAGGATTTTGTTCAGACCAAGCGCAGTAGCATCAATGAAGCTGTCGATCTGGGAAAACTTCTATTGCGTGGCAATTCTGAGACAATTTTTAAAATGCATTAACTAACACCAAATCAGTTCTTCGGAAAATCAGTGAACATTTCGGCAATGGGTTTGATAATTATACTAGTGAATCCTGTTCCCTTGTTAAATCCGTACATACCCCTCATCAACTCAAGGCTCATCAGGCCAACTACAAACAATATCAAAACACCTGGAATAAGAAATATCGTTGGTAAGGCACCCCAGGGCGCATCACCTGCATAAACCAGAGTCCGGCCTTCTTCTACTTCCTCTTCAAATTCTTCAGTAACTTCAGATACTTCTTCTACAACTTCTTCCACTTCCTCTACTTCATCGATTGCAACAACCTGACTTGAACTGCCATCTTCTACTACTTCTAACTCGTTAAATTCTGCAGTTGCCCCCATTGGGTCAGCATCGTTTCCGTCCTCTACTTCCACAACTTGGGAACCTGAATCACTATCGCTTGGTTCAAGTTCAAAACTACTGTCTAAGCCGCCATCTGACGCAGCTTCTACATCCGAAACAACACCACTATCCTCATCAAGGTTTAATTCAAACTCGCTATCAGAACTAGAATCATCAACAACCTGAGTTCCCACACCCTCACCAGACATCGAACCATCCAACGACAATAGGTCAGAACCAGATTCTTCTACTGAAAGTTCAAACTCACTTGAATCACCACCAGATTCAGATTGCAATTCAATCGAGCTGCTTAATCCCTGATCTGAACCATTACTATCATCAAGTAGAAGGTTTGGTTCAACACCAATATTCATATCTTCAACCGTAGGAATAAAGTCGATCTCGTTTTCAGAAATCTGGAACTCGTCACCGCCATCCAAATTTATACTCGGTTCCGAAATTTCAAACGGAGAATCTTTAGGCAGGATAACACTTGATGAAGTGGAATTAGATTCGGGTTCATCAATATGTAAAGAAGTGGACAAGCTAAAATCTGAACCCAATAAATCTGGGGTATCTTGAATTCCAAGCAAGCCATCGGAATCTGCGCCATTAGCAATAGGAGCATCAAATATGGGGGGGGTAAGGCCACTATCATCGAGTGTAAGTGTGAATTCTTCCGAATCGCCCGTATCCAGCACCAAAGGCGCGTTGTTGTCAGCAGGATTTGTTGTTGGAGTATCTTCAAGATTCAATGTGTAATCTTCTGAATCTGTTTCAGGGTTAACCCCGGATGGGGCACTTAATCGGGCGTCAATATCCTCACTTTTAAATCGCAACACACCTCGATCTTGAAAAGATCTAACCTCGCGTTTTTTTGCGAGTTCTCTTAACTCATCAACACTCATGTTGAGTTTTGATGCAGCTTCTTCCAAGGTATAAAATTGAGACATGGCATTAAACCTGATTTGGATTGAAAACATTACCTAATCGCAACTAAACGATTCTAGATAGATTCTAAACCAGAAAGCCCGGAAAGCAAATAATCCAGATAAACTTTAACAAAAAAACATCTTAATTAGCTCTCTACATCTCAATGCACCTTACAAACCTTACTTTTTAACCAGCTTATTATCAGATTTTTAATTATAATCGTTAAATCCAACTCAATTCTTCTACTTTACAAAATATTTGTTATCATCAATTTATCTTAATTGTTCTCCAGACTTAGTCTTAATAACTCAGGTGGATTATGTTTAAATATTCTTTTTTATTACCCTTCTCTCTCTTAATTACTTTGAATGTTCATGCTATTGAAGGCGAAACCGAGATTATTGCAAAAAAAACTAAACCCTCTATTGTTGTCATCAAAAGTAAAGGACGATCCGATGGTAAAGAAGCTTTGGGAACAGGATTCTTTATTTCAAAAGACGGTTTGCTCGTAACTAATTATCATGTAATCGGTGAAGGTAAAAAAATTACCCTCGAAACCGCTGATGGCAAAGAAATTGATATCGCTTCTGTTTATGCATTCGATCGCGAGAATGATTTAGCAATCCTTAAAGCTGTTAATCCTAGCGGCTCTTTTTTGGCAATCTCGGACTCCAGCACTTTCCAAGATGGCACCAGTGTCGTTGCTGTTGGAAATCCCCAAGGACTTAAACACAGCGTCGTTTCTGGAGTTATTTCAGGAAAACGCGAAATCGACGGCAGGGAAATGCTGCAAGTTGCTATTCCCATTGAACCTGGTAACAGTGGCGGACCTATCGTTAATTTAGAAGGTAAGGTTTTAGGTATCCTTACAATTAAATCTCTTGTCACAAACAATCTTGGTTTCGCAATACCCGCTGAACAATTAAACAAGCTTCTAAAAACTAACCCCGTTTCCATTCCCATGAAAGCCTGGGCCACTATTGGGGCTCTCAATGAAGATTTATGGGAACCAGTCTTCAATGGAAACTGGAGGCAACGGGCAGGACGAATTATTTCCGAAGGCCAAGGTAATGGTATCGGAGGCAGAGCCTTATTGCTTTCCAAAATGGATCCCCCCGCACTTCCTTTTGAAGCTGAAGTCTGGGTTAAACTTAAAGATGAAAGTGGCGCAGCGGGTTTAGCCTTTGATTCAGATGGCAAAGATAAACACTTTGGGTTCTATCCATCCAACGGTCAAATGCGACTTACCAAATTCAATGGCCCCGATGTTTATTCTTGGCAGGTTTTACGCCAAGACAATCTAGAGTCTTATCTCCCGGGTGATTGGAATCATCTTAAAGTTAGCATCCATTCCAAAGGTTTTACTACTTATTTAAACGGCCAACTTGCTTACGAACATACTGAAGATTTTTCTTCCACAAAAAAAATAGGGCTTACTAAATTCAGAAATACTGTTGCGGAATTCAAGGGCTTTCATGTTTCTAAAAAACTTAGTCCTGTTTTCCCAGACAAGGACTTTTCAATCGCCTTTGATAAATTCCTAACAAAACTTGATATTGATAAAAAAGAAGACAAATCCCTCTTAGAAAAAGTATTAAAGAACGAAAACCTTTCTAAGTCTATCATCAATGAAAAGGTTAAAATCCTCGAAAAAAAAATGATCGATCTCAAAATTCTTCAAGCAGATATCATCCACCGAAGCACTCTTGCAAAATTAAATAAATCTATCTCTTCAACAACCGATTTCCCCATCCTCGAAGCTGCATTTCTTATTGCAAAAATCGACAACCCCGAAATCGAAACCTCTTTTTATCTTGATGAAATCAATAAAATGAAACTTAAGCTTGCTTCTAAAATAAAACCAGACTTCAATCTCGATCAAAAACTTAAAACTCTTTCAGACTTCTTCTTCCTTGAAAAAGGATTTCACGGTAGCAGGCAAGACTATTACCATCGTTCCAACAGTTATCTTTCCGAAGTTATGGATGACAGGGAAGGCCTTCCCATTACCTTATCTATTCTTTTTGTTGAGTTAGGTAAAAGTTTAGGGCTTGATATTTATGGCATCGGCTTGCCAGGACAATTCATGGTTGGTCTAAAAAAAGATAAAAATGATTTTGTTTTGATTGATGTTTTTGAAGGTGGAAAAATTCTCTCGAAAGATCAAGCTTCAAAGAAAATATCTGAACTAAATGGTAGAACCCTCGTAGATAATGATTTTCTGCCTATGACAAACAAACAAATCTTGATTCGTATGCTTACAAATCTTGCTGGAATTGCTAAAAAAGAAAAAGATGATATTGGACTGATTCGCTACCTTGACGCCATTATCACCATTGATGAAAATTCCCATGAAGAAAGAGGAAACCGCATCATTCTTCTCGCTCAAAACAATCTGATACAGAAGGCGATTCTTGACATCGATTACCTTCTGGAAAAAGGCCCCAAAGAATTGGACTCGGAAAAATTAAATGAGTTTAAAATTCTTCTCCTTAAAAAAATTCCCCCTGCAAAGGATAACTAATATGCCTCCTAAAAAACTTCTTAGTATTGGCCAATGCTGTGCTGATCATTCAAGCATAAGCCGTTTGCTTACTCAAAATTTCCAAATCGAAATTATTAATGCTGATAACTCAAAAGAAGCTGAATCTCTAATCAGCGCGGGGACTTTTTCTTTGATCTTAGTAAATCGAATTTTTGATACCAATGGCGAATCAGGATTGGCATTCATCGAAAAATATTGCTCTCAGCAAACTTCTACATCTACCCCGATAATGCTTGTAAGTAATTTTGATGATGCACAAAAAGATGCTGTTAGCCATGGTGCTATACCTGGTTTTGGCAAAAATGCTCTCACTTCTTCCGATACAATGTTAAAACTCAAAAATCTCCTAACTGACTGATTTTCCCCATTAAATGCAAGCTCTTCATTTTTCCTTCGCAACCTATCCAAACAAACAGGCCCTTCACTATTTGCCCCACTTCTCGCAATCTCTTAGCGCTCGCTATTTTCAAGTTGTTTTTCATTAAAATTTGACTGGTACAAATTTAGATTATCGTTATTATCCCGAACTTAATATGTCGATGTAATTAATGAGTTTATCGAATTTATTATTCTTGCTCATTCATTAATTCTTCGATTTTTTATTAGCCTTTGCCTTACAAGGAACTTTTTAATGACTGATGCTATTAACCCTAAAACAACTTCCCTCGCAGGAACATCAATTTCGTTGATCATCGGCATACCTTTCGCGGTTGGATTTTGGTCTTTGGTGATGTATGGGCCGATTGAATCACCGATCATGAAAAGATATCTGGGCCACCCTGTAGAATTCGTAGAAATCGTGATGTTTTCTTGTGCAATAACAGCTTTAGTATTTAAGTTATCTAAAATACTTAAGGAAAAAAATGCTCTTAATAAAACACTTATTCCCGTTTGGGATAATATCCAAATTCATCCGCTTGAAACGACAAACCTTCTTGAAAATTTAAACACAGCAACCGATCAAACAAAAAAAACCATTGTTTTTCGAAGATTTTTAAATGTTTTACACTTCGTGAAACAACGAGGCAGTGCAGAAGATCTTGATGATCAATTGCGTAATTTTGCTGACGCCGACAGCATTGAGTTTGAAGGTAGCTTTGGATTAACCAGATTTATAACTTGGGCTATTCCCATCCTAGGATTTTTAGGAACAGTTCTGGGTATCACAGGTGCAATTTCTGGTGTTACGCCCGAGATGCTAGAAAAATCCATGAGCACTGTTACCGATGGTTTAGCTTTATCATTTGATGCAACAGCTCTTGCTCTCGCATTAACCATGGTTTGTATGTTCTTCAGCTTTTTAGTTGAAAAATCTGGTGATCAGTTCTTAGAAAACCTCGAGCGATCTATTGATAAAAATCTTGCACATCGGTTCTTAAGGGTTCAATCAGATCAAAATCCAATAGTTGAAATCTTGTCAAGACACACCAAAGATTTAATTAAATCCACAGAAACACTGGTTACCAAACAAGTAGATCTATGGGCAAACTCCTTTGAAAAAATTACCGCACAAGCAGAAGGTTCAGGAACAGAATCTCAAACACGCATGCGCAATGCATTGGAAGAAGCTTTAACGAAAACCTTGTTTTCTCATCAACAACAAATGGAACGATACGAACTAAATTCTTCAGATCTCGGAAGAAAATTTGCCGAACAAGTTAACAAACTTGCTTCCTCTTTACATGATTCAAGCATTCAACAACAGCAATCATTACAAAAAGTTGTTGAAGGCCTTACTAGGCAAACAAATTCTCTAGTCGAATTACAGCAGGGGGAAAAACATTTAATCCAAATTCAAAACCTCATGCAACAGAATCTTAATGCCATTCATTCCACAGGAGACTTCCAAGAAGCTGTTCATTGCCTTACTGCCGCGGTACATTTATTAACTTCTAAACTTCAAGGCAGAAACAATGAACCATTTTTTCCTTCTACAAACTCTGCCTCACGCAGTAACCCTTCTGGAAAGGTTGCATGAGAAAGCGTAAGAAGCTCGAAGTTTCAACTTTCCCTTTCCTTGCTGTGTTACTTTGCACAATGGGTTCGCTGATTCTTTTGCTTTTAGTTATGGATAAAAAGGCCAAAAAAGCAGCTTTGGAAAAAGCCTATGAAAATGCATGGAATCAATCAAAAGCATTGCAAGCTAAAGCAGATGCTGACGAAAAAAATACAGAAGCAGACAAAAAAGCATGGATAAAATTAAAATCCGAGCAGCATAATGACCTTCTTAAAAAAGAATCCGCATTAGAACAAGAAATAACTTTATTGAAAAACGAACTTGCACTCATTGAAAAAGGCAACCAAAGATCAAATATAAATATTTCTTCTGAAGATCTTACAGAAAAAGAACTTGCGCTTTCTTCTGAAAAATCAAAACTTTACTCACTCGTTAAAAAACTCGAAAGTGAAAAAACTACTGCAGATAAAAACCTTAAAGAAACAAAAGATCTTACAGAAAAAATTGTGTCCATGGAATTGATTTTAAAAGAACTTAAAGCATCAATCGATAAATCCAAGTTTGCTTATTCTATTGTCCCTTATTTTGGTAAAAATGGCTTGAATCGAAAGCCTTTATATATCGAATGCAATGAGAATGGTATTTTACTATTCCCAGATAAAACTCTAATCCCTTCAAATGATGAATCTGACAATCTTAAAACCGAACTCTTAAATCGTACTTCACAACTTAGAGAATTCCTTTTACAAACACTTGGCCCTAAAGACTCAACACCTTATTTAATGATTTTAGTAAGACCCGGTGGTATCACAAATTATTGGAAACTCCAATCCGTTATTAAACCAATGGATATTGATTTCGGATACGAACTAGTTGATAAAATTTGGGTTTTAGATATTCCAGCAGACCAATCTGCACCTTCCCCGTCAAATCTTGCCGCTATGATCAAACCTATGCCTATTCCCAAACCTATTCCAGCTCCTGGAAATATTCGAGGCGGCATAAACAATGGAAATGGCAGTATTCCCCAAACTAATACTGCTGATATTAATAAAGGTATTTATCAAAATGGGAATGAAAAAAAGAATAGTTCTTCCGGGAATCCTAAATCAATTAGTTATGGCGCAACTGCTCAAAATATAAGGCCTATAACTGCACTTCCAGGTTTTCCTGGTAAAGAAAATCTTAATAACACCTTAGCAAAAAACAATCAAGACTTCGGAAATAATTTGAATCAGGGCCTTGGTAAAGATAACTCAAACGGCACTGGCTCTGGTACTGGTAAAGAGAACTCCAACGGCACTGGCATTGGTAAAGATAACTCCAACGGCACTGGC
>QWPF01000090.1 GCA_003671255.1 Planctomycetota bacterium
AAGCAAGACTTCATCCTCTTCGAATGGCTTTGACTCTTGGCACTGCGCCTGGTGGCGTTAAATCCGCTCTCAGGGAACTTGGGCGCCCCATCGGGCCTTGCAGATCGCCTGTCGCTTTGGTTGGCGCAGATAAAATCCCCAAGCTTAAAGAAGCTCTTGCTGCTGCAGGTTTGCTATAAGCTTTCAGATTCCACATGGAACATTCATATGAGATGAGGGTAGGCGATTAGCCTGGTTCATCTCATTTACCGGTTCCAAGCTTAGGGCGATTGGCGATGCCATGATGAATGATTTTTAAAACACGATCACGCTCTTCACCCGAAAGGGGGAGCCTTGGTTCGCGCACTCGTTCAGAACCCAAGCCTGCTTCTTGCGCAGCTAGTTTTATATACTGCACAAATTTCACATGGGTATCGAGTTTTAGCAATGGATAAAACCACTTGTACAATTCGCGTGCTTCATCCCATTTACCCGTTCGGGTTAGATTCCAAAAGTATTGATTCTCTTTAGGGAATGCGATTCCTGATCCCGCAACCCAGCCATCAATTCCTAAAATCGAAGATTCTAATATTAGATCATCCACCCCTACAAAAATACTGTAGCGATCTCCTACCTCAATTCGCAGTTCAGTGATCCTTCGGGTGTTCGCAGAGCTTTCTTTTAATGCAACAAGATTTGGAATGTTTGCAAGCTGCGAGAATTGTGCAGGGGTGATATCAACAGGATAGCCCACGGGATTGTTGTAAAGCATCCATGGAAGATTGGTTGCTGCTGCAACTTTTCTGAAGTGGTTCATCGCCTCTGCACCTTCAGCTTTGTAAACCATTGCAGGCATGACCATAAAACCGTTGGCACCGAGTTTTTCGCAATCGCGCACATATTGGCATGCGGCGGCGGTGCTCATCTCTGCAACACCACTCAACACGGGCACGCGCCCTGAGGCCATCTTTACAATTTCAGATATAAGAGTTCGTTTTTCTGAGGGATCAAGAGTTTGATTTTCGCCCAAAGATCCCGCCATGATTAAGCCGCTAACACCGGAGGCAATCAACGCTTCACAATGTTTTGAAGTTGCTTCGATATCGAGCGACATATCTTGGCGAAATTGTGTAGTAACCGCTGGGAATACACCGGTCCAAGCATGTTTAGACATTAAAAACTCCTAAGGGAAAGGGCTCTGACTACCCAGATCAATAAGTGTTAATGTAGATGGAAAGACCGGTTCTGGCCATCTACTTCGCAAGTATAGTGGGATTAATCGAATTAGGTTTTGTTGACATTTAAAGCGAATGCATCTATGAATGAAAATATGGAACCACCTATTGTATTATCTTTGACTGTTGGATTAATTGCTTGGGCATTTCTTAGCTTGGGCGCAGCGGTTGCTGGTTTGTACTTCCCTCCTAAAAAAGATTGTGAATGCTGGCGAGCTTTTTGGTTTATGAATGGGATTTGGGGCTTAATCGATGGAATCATCGGTTGGGCTAATTTGATTACTGCGCCACCAACGATCGAATTTCTACAAAAAGTGCTTGCGATCAACAGCGGGTTAGATCTGCTCTATATCATCACTGGCTTGGTTTTGCTCACCCGTGCCAAGCCGGTATTAAAAGGCTTTGGTTTTGCAATTTTGCTTCAAGGGCTATTTCTTCTCATCTTCGATGCAATCTTTTTATTCTTGTGCTATCGCTCCTAATTCTTCACCCATCAAGTAAAAATCAGGATTGCCAGACACCTTCTGAAAGGATTCTTCCCCCCTCGATACTTTGTTTATAAAGGTAGGAAAAGGCCTTTGAACCATCTGCCAAGGTGATGAGTTCCAGATTAAACAGGAAAGGTGCGTCTTCGATTTTGTCGAGCTCTATTATCAATTTATAGGGGATTTCAAAAAGTTCGCCTTGTACCGAAAATCCCTCGAGTGGTTTTTCAACCATGCCTGGGTAGGGGCCAAGATCCACAAGAAGATAATCCGGAGAAGTACCGGTATCACCGAGATATTTTTCATCCATCAATAGGGGATGATTTCTTTCGCCTCGCTTTAGGGTGCCATACACGAACAATAATAGGGGATCGTTGGGATTCATTATTTAAGTTTAGTGCCCACAAGTTTTGTAAAGGTGCTTTTGCTGATGGGGGAGAATCGTACTTTGTCGCCAATATCAAAAGCGAAATATTGAGTCAGTATGTCGACAAGAAGATTAGGCGTTTGCCCGATAAGATGCCACCCACCTGGTTTTTGTTCGGGATAAATTCCTGTTTGAATACCCGTGAGGCCGATGCTTCCAGCAGGGACTTTCAATCTTGGAGTAGCAAGCCTGGGCACACCTTCAAGTTCCTTGGGTAGGTATCCCATGTAGGGAAATCCCGGGCTGAAACCGATGGCATAAACGCAATACTCGGTTTCCGAATGTAGGCGAATCACTTCCTTTGTGGTTAAGCCTTTAAGTTCTGCAACGATTTCTAAATCAGCTCCCAGTTCGTAGCAGCAGGGGACTTCTACCACTTTGGATTGTTGCGTAGGAGTTTTAATCTCCCTCGTTTTTAAGACAGATGCTATTTCGTTGGCTAAACTTGGCAGAGAAATAAAAGCGGGATTATGATAAATTGCAACGGCTTTATAGGCAGGCACCACATCTAAAACCCATGTATATGCTGCTTTTTTAATGTTGTTGGAAAAAGCCTGACATGCAGATTCGCTTTCAAAACGGACAAGAATTCCCATGTCTGCAATTGGCTGAATAATGGGTTTGGGGATGGTTAATTTATTTTTAGTTGAAGCCATTTTAGTTTATCACTCCAGCACATAATTACTTATATTGTATCAGCCGACTTTAATTACAACGCTTAATCTCAGTGAGGTTTTATCATGCGCATATTTAGTTTTCTACTTTTAGGAATTCTACTTGGTTTCTCATCGGGTTGCAAAAGTAAGAAGCCTCCAGTTGATAAAAATGCCGATAGCGCCAAGCAACCACCTGCAACCACTACACCCGCAGCAACAACTGGAACGCCGGTTACTCCCCCTGTGGTAAATATGAAAAGAAATGCGGTTGCTCGAACAGGGACTGGAAGCAAATTAGGCGAAGTCTTTAAAGCGCTTGATCTATATGCGAATGATAATAACGGAAAATATCCCCCAGCTTTCACCAAGAGTGCGCAAGGCTCGCCTTTGCTTAGCTGGCGTGTGCTTATCCTGCCCTACATCGAACAGCAAAATCTGTTCAACAAGTTCAATCAAAATGAGCCTTGGGATGGGCCTACCAATAAACCACTTCTAAGTTTCATGCCGAAGATGTATCTTTCTTCAGGAAATTATGATGTAAATATCGCATTCAAAACAACTTTTCTAGCGCCTGTAGCCAAGGAAACTGTTTTTTCGCCCTTGGGCGGGGTGACAAAAAACTCAGTAACTGATGGTTTTTCAAATACTATTTTAGTTGTGGATGCGGATGATGATTTTGCAACGGAATGGACGAGGCCAGTTGATCTAAATGTTAACGCCCAAAACCCAGCACTCGGATTAACCGCCAGTAACCCTGCAGGTTTTATGGCATTATTTTGCGATGGATCCAGAAAAGTTGTTCCTAATCGCCCTTATCCCAATGTTTGGGCCATGTTTACCATTGGTGGTGGCGAACAAGTTAATCCATGATTTTAACTAAACCTTTGGTTTGCTGATTGACCAACCATGATTTTTTGCAGATGATATATTCTCACTCCTGTTTGTTTCTTACCTATGATGAAAGGACTTTTAGATGAAGACTTTAAAATTCGCCCTCTTGTGTGCGATTTTTTCTTCCCTCGTTTCTGTTGCTTCTGCTCAGGAATCCAAGAAGGAAAACTCTGCCACCAAGCCTTCTCCTCGAGATAAAGGCTGGGAAAAACGACACGAAGCTTTTGTTGGCATTGCCAAGCGTGGTAATGTTGACCTCCTCTTCTTGGGTGACTCAATCACTGATGCTTGGGGTGGTGAAGGCCATGGGATGGGTGGTGGGCACAAGATCTTTACTTCCAAGTTTGTTCCCATGAAAGCTGCAAATTTTGGTATTGGTGGCGATCGAACCCAGCATGTTATTTGGCGTTTGCAAAATGGTGAACTTGATGGCATTAAGCCAAAAGTTGTGCAATTGATGATTGGCACCAATAACAGCAATGGTTCAGATAACACCGCAGAAGAAATTGCTGATGGAGTTAAAGGTATTATTGACGAAATCAAAAAGAAATCACCAAGCACCAAGGTTTTGTTGCTCGCTGTTTTCCCACGCAACACCGGTAAAGATGATGGCGCAAAGAAGATTCAAAAAGATAAAATCGACAAAGTGAACTCCATCATTTCCAAGCTTGACGATGGTGGCAAGTCTGTGAAGTTTTTGGATATCGGCTCGAAGTTCAAAGATGCATCTGGTGCACTTCCTAAGGAACTCATGCCTGATCAACTTCACTTAAGTGAAAAGGGTTATGAGATTTGGGCAAATGCAGTTGAAGGCGTAATCACTTCAATGTTGAAGGGTGATTCAGCCAAGGCTGTTGAACCAACGAAAAAAGTGGAGCCCGCTACAGCCGCTAAGCCAACTTCTGGTACCCCAGAGCCAACGAAGACTGTGAAGAAGGTTGAACCAGCTCCAGCAGGAACGCCCGAGCCAGTTAAGAAAGGCGAGCCAGTTAAGAAAGGCGAACCCGAGCCAACTAAAAAAGGCGAGCCAGCTCCTGCCCCTAAGAATCCAGAACCAGTTAAGGAAACTAAAAAAGGTGAACCAGCTCCAGCAGTTAAAGCACCAGCTAAGTCTTCAAAAACTGTAGTAAAAGAAGAAGTTGTTGAAGTGAAGAAAACACCTATCAGGGATTTCTTTAGAAAGTTGCTTAATCGATAAAAGATGTATATAAATTAAGCCGGTGTCTCTTATTATTAAGAGGCCCCGGCTTTTTTATTTCCCTATCGCTTTTCTTATCGAGGTTAGAACTGAAGTTTCAGTTTCCCTAAACGATCTACGGTTTCTTTCATGAGTGCATCTTCTTCAGCTTCATCCTTGGCGATGTAAGTGACCGAAAATCTTAGGAAAGAGCCTGCATCATCCCATGGAACGCAGCATACCGATTGCTCGGTGATAAGGAATTGCGAGGCTTCTTCTGCGTTGGCAAAAGTTTGTCCGATGCAACCCTTGGGCGATTTGATGTAAAGAAAATAAGTGCCCTTTGGCATACTTGCCTGAAAGCCTACTTGGTTTAACGCGGTTACCAACTTCTTAAGCCTCCTGCGATATTTCTCCCGAACTTGTTCCCCTATTTCGGGGTGCCTAAGAGCTTCTGCCGCTGCTTGTTGGATTGCCATGAATTGCCCTGAATCGCAGTTATCTTTAACATCGGCATAGGCTTGAACGATTTTTGGATGACCTGCGACAAACCCAAGGCGCCAGCCAATCATGTTGAATCCCTTAGACATCGAATGAACTTCGACGCCTACTTCGCGTGCGCCATCAACTTGCAGGAAGCTGAGTGGTGCGCCATCGTAGCTGAGCAGAATATGTGCAGCATCTTGCACGATGATGATTTTGTTTTTGTGCGCAAAGTCGATCACTCGTTTGTAGAAGTCGCGGGTTGCAACTTGCCCGGTCGGGCTATTGGGATAATTGATGACAAGCAACTTTGCTTTTTCGCAAACATCTTGGGGAATGTTGTCGAGATCTGGGAAGAAGTTATTTTCGGCAAGCAATGGAAGCCTATGAACTTTGCCCCCGTAATATTCGGTATGGGTGCCAGCAACGGGGTAACCAGGAACCGTCATCAGGGTGATATCGCCTGGATTGATGAAAACTGCTGGTAGCATTGCATAGGCTGGTTTAGAGCCGATGCAGTGATTGATTTCGGTGATGGGATCGAGGTTAACATTGAAAACTTTTTGCATGAACCCTGCAGCAGCTTCTTTGTAGGAAGCGATGCCATTATCTGCGTAGCCTCGGTTTTCAACTTTATCGACCTCAGCTTTCAAGAAGTCTCGAACGAGGGGGGGAGCCATGTCGTCATTTTCGCCAATGCCGAAATCGAGGAGCTTGCGTTCTGGGTGGGCAGCAAGTGCTGCGCGCTTAGCTCGTTTGATTTTTTCGAACTTGTAGATTTTGGTGGATTTCCCATAGTTTGCGCCACCGATGCGATCTGCGAAAAGAGACTGAAACCAAGGATCTGTGCTGCTCATAGTGCCTCTGATAATAAAAAACAGGAAAATATGGGTTATGGGCAAAATGCCCGGTCACCTTATCAACAAGATAGCCTAGTCAATTCCTAGTGACTGTTGTATCGTTATTGCAATAGAATAACGAAGTTAATGTGTTTCGCCTAGTTTCCAAAGTAAAAAATGTAAAAGAATGGCATCAAACTCTGCAGACAAGAATTTGGTTGAAGGTTGCCTGGACCGGTTTCCCGGTGCTTGGAATCAATTGGTGGATGAAAATATCCAGTTGATCTTCCATGGTATTTATCAGGTGGGATTTCGCATGGGTTACCGGGTGACTTCCGAAGATGTGGAAGATATCACCTCGGAAGTATTTTTAGAGATACTCAAGGACGATTTTGTATTTCTTCGCGGGTATCGGGGTGAGAGTAAGTTGTCGACTTATCTTTGCACCTTGGTTCATCGAAAAGCGGCGCAAGAGATAAGCAAGCGGGTTCGCTATTTAAATGGTAATCAAGGTGGTTCGGTTTCAGATCACCCATCACGGGTTCCAACTTCCGGTGTTGTTGAAACTAATATTTTGCGGGAAGCAATATCTAGGTTGGCTATGCCTGAAAGGGCAATGATAGGAATGTTTTATCTTGAGGGTAGAAGCTATAAAGAGATAAGTGTAAGTTTGGGGATTGCGCTGAATTCGATCGGGCCGATGCTGGGAAGGGCCCGATTAAAGTTAAAGGGTTTGCTTGCGTAGTGGTTAGGGTGCAACGCCCCGGGTACGCTGGATGGGTGCGCCTTGATCGGGTGCCCATCGTGCAAGATCAAAACCAGGTAGGCTTGATAAATCGCCTCTGCTGAATAAGCGATCTGCTCGGTCTGGTGTTATCGTCGTAACTTGCATATCGTTTAAGCGCAGAACCATTTCCATTTTTTCTTCAGGCCAGATAATTTTAATTCGCTGGGGAAGTATTGCTCCGGTTTCTTTGTTTTGCTGCACTTCATAAACGGTGGCATTGCATATTTCCTTACCTTGCGCATCGCGAAGAATATGCCCTGCAACCTGATATTTTCCCTGGGAAAGAGCTTTGCGAAGGAACACGGTTGATTTGCGTACCTGCTTGCCTTGGTAAAGTGCGATCGGTTCCACTAATTCGACATTTTGCTGATTCACTTTTACTTCGTATTGCTTGGATGGGTCGTATTCACCCATGCCCAAGGCGCTGACAATCATATCGGGATGGAAGGGGAAGGGTAAACGAACATTTCCTTTTTCAAGTTCATCGTAATTGCAATGAAACACATAGGGAACAGGTTCAACCTTGCTGATCCAATACCAGAACTCTTGATTGTTGGAACCGATATCCACTGCAGGTTGACCGATGACTTTGGCTTTAAGCCTGAAGTTTTTAGGCTTCTGACAGACCATCAAACCATCAAGCCCGGGGGCAGTTTGATTCCCCTGCTTGGCATCGATTGAAACTTGATTGCATTGGATTGCCTGAACACGCTGCCCGTTATTGTTGAGGTAAGAAACAAGTTGTTGTGCGGTTGGAGTTTCTGTGGGCGTATTTCTTGAATTGTCACGATCTCTTAAACCAGGCCAGCTATTGCACCCAACCATCAAGGATAGAAGTGCAAAGGCAGAGGCTTTTTTTATCAGCATGTTCATCTTAAGCATAGTCATGGCGTTCTCCATTGTCGGGGGGATTTAATCCCAGCCCAGAAGTCCCATGACTTCTTCTTGGACTTTATCCAATTCGCTTTCGGTCAACTTGGTGTGTAATACTTCATGGTCGGTACTGGTTTTTGAACATCGCAGAACCAGTTTTTCCATGTCACCAAGATTTTCAGTTTTCAGCAGTTTCAACTTTCGTTTTCGTACCAGCATCAATCCTATTATATACCTGAAGTTCTGTTGCTTGGGGTCGTCTTGACCTTCCAATCTTTCGAAGCAATCCATCAAGAGGCTTTCATCCACTGGGAAGGCTTTTTTCGCAGTCGTTTCCTTGATTTTACCCTTCCAATGAGAGAAACATCCTTCTGGTGGCCCCTTCCAATTCTCTTCCGCATAATCCTTACGAACCAACTTTCCCTCTTCATCCGCAAGAACGGTATATACGATCTCACCAGATTGCAGCACCCTGCCACTGATTGCACACTTCCTTGTATTCGGTTGTACTTCGTATTCCACCATCGATTGCACTACCTCTTTATCGTATCGGCAACAAGGTAAAAGACTCAAGAATGAATTCAGCAAGAGTCGGAACAAAAAAAGTTAAGAGCACCGAAGTTGCGGACTGGAGAACATGTAAGGGTTCAATTAATCTTTGTCAATGGTTCGTTTTAATTCGGAGGTTATTTCCGATTGGGTTTCCTGCCCCCAACCAAGGCAGTTTAATCGCACAATACCCTTGGCATCCAATAGGACTATCTTGGGCGTGGATTCAAGACCATAACTCGAACGCAAACCACTGCCATTAAGTACTGCAAAATTGATTTTAGCAGCTTCAGCTTGTTTTTTTACTATTTCGCTATCATCGATCACGCTCATGCCAAGTACGGTTACCGAGTCGCCATGATTTGTTTGCATAGTTCTGGCGAAGTCGAGAATTTCGGTGGAGAGAGGAGATTTAGGGTTGTAGAAGACCAGAAGGACGGATTTTCCTTCCAACTTGGCTAACCTGAAGGATTCTTGTTTGAGCATATTTTGAGCGATAAAATCAGGCGCTTTATAACCTAGCTTTGCTGTTTGTAAACTTGTTGCAGATACAGGCATAACCACGGTTTCAGCACTATCACCCTTCAAGATATTATCCAGCCTTTTGGTGGTCTGGATGATGGCATCGCGATAAGGGGTCTGGCTCATGATTTCTGATTGGGTTTTAACCTGTCGCATTAAAGATTTTGTCTGGGCGGAATACTTGACGATATCTTGGGTATAGGAGTTTGCAGATTCTCGATAGTTTGTTGCGAGTTGGATTTCTTTTTTGCGATCTTGAAATAACTGCCCGGGGTAAACCAAGCTGGTTTCAAGTTCGATGCGCAAAGTGCTTTTCTGCGAAGGTTCGTTATGGGCAGGATCTTTGATTTCGATGGTTCGTTCGAGTTTCTGCGCAACCCCCAATTGTGGATGAAGCCAAACAGTGTCTGTTCTTTTCCAAGCTTGTCGGTCTGCGCGAGTTTTTCCCCAATCCTCGGTTTGTTGGTTGCCGATTACCTTGATGCATTTAACTCCCTGCACCATTTCCGTACCTGATACAACCCAACTGATAACAGGCCTGCCATCTTCTGTGGTTTCCCATGCATCATTTTCAGCAAGTTTAGATTTTGGTAACGCGATGAGGAAGCCATATTCGATGGTCGATGGCCCTTCTAGGGATAGTTTACTTAGGTTGTGACCGGGTTGAATGATGCCCTTTGAATCGCAACGGAAAGTCTCCAAGCGGACAGAAGTAGCAGCAGGCTCTGAGGTGATGGTGGGTAAAGAAGCGGGGTTGTTGCGTTGTTTTAAAAGGGTCAGGCAAGCAAGTTGGGAATAGTTATTGTTGGATTCCAAGACTAGGCAGCGGGATTCGACGCGGTAGGATCGTTGAAATTGAACCCTGCTTGACCGGGCTTCTTCGGTAAATAAACCGCGGTAAAGCAGTTCTTGAGTCGCTTGAACGCGGAAGCTTACATTGTTTGCAACCTGCATGGATTTAACGGTTTTGATTTCTTCTGCTTGTGCCAACCCTAAACCTGTTGCAAGTATTAAAATGGAATACACTGTGGCACCTCTCCCAAACGGAATTTTAAATGAAAACCTAAACAGTACAGCGGGGCGGATTATAACAATGTACCTGATTCTCACAAGATTGCTTTGCATTGAGTCAAGTTTGGGTTGAGGTTTGGGGCAACCGTATTTTGTGTAAATACCCTGATTGTTTGCTTGTTTAAAATGGGATGTTTTACAATGGGGCAAATCTGTATTTTTGAACAGGTGGGAACTATAGGAAATTGCATCCTTTCTAATATTTCATTGCTTCTTAGTCGCTTAAATCTAGTAAGCTAGGGCCATTACTTATTCAAAGGGTAAACAGCCAACCTTGATTCATGGAGTTGCACTTTGCTTGGATTACTTTTCGGCGTGTTTCTATTGTGGCTTTCGATAACCGTGGTGAGCGGTGCGTTTTCGCATTTCCTCCAAGGAAGAATTTATAGTCAGCCTGCGGATGGATTCATTTGGCGAGCCCCAGCAAGTGGCGCAATAATTACCCTGATTCTTGGCTTGTGGATGATGTTGGATTATGGCTCACCCGGCCTTTACAGACCCATTCATGAATCACAGTCCTACAACCCTGATAACAAAAAGGCCACCTTGAAAGCCGATGATGGGGCACCGTATCCTTCCATGACTGTAACTCGTGCCGATGGTAAAAAAGAAGTTTACTTCAAGCAGCCAGGCAATCGCCTAGAGTACAAATCTAAAATCAATCTGCCTTTACCTTCCACACCTGTTGAAATCGAAGTTGAAGAAGAAGGTAAAATCTCGGTGTTCAAGCCAGAGAAAGATGCCAAGGGTAATTACCTTCGAAGGACCGGGCAATCGCTGTTCTATAAAGATGAAAAAAACAGGCAGATGATTGAGGGAAGCTTGGGCGCGCTTGTGATCAATCGGCCAGGCGTCACATTTTTAGTTTTGTTCCTACATCTACTTCATTTTCTGGTTTGGTTTGCCTGCCTTTGGTTTCTGTTCGAATTTCAGCCCTTGCATGCATTTGGTTTAGGGGCAGCTTTCTGCCTTTTGATGACGCTATTCTTTTTGCCACCACTTCTCAATTTCACCGAGACAGTATCCAAGCAGCGAACCAAGCCCGAAGTGGTTTCAACGCCCACTAAAGCAGCATAAATTTTAATTAAGGATGAAGCATGCCATTCACTCGTGTTGCGCTATTAGAAAAATTCCGTCATCAACTCTCGCAAGGAAAACCCATCGTGGGGGGTGGCGCAGGAACAGGTTTAAGTGCCAAGTGCGAAGAAGCAGGTGGCATCGATCTGATCATCATCTACAATTCAGGCCGATATCGGATGGCAGGGCGTGGTTCGCTTGCGGGCATGCTACCCTTTGGAAACGCCAATCAAATAGTGAAGGAGATGGCTTACGAAGTGTTGACTGCGGTGAAACATACTCCAGTTCTTGCAGGTGTTTGCGCAACTGATCCGTTCATGCTGCGGGATCATTTCCTTAAAGAACTAAAGGACCTAGGGTTTGCAGGGATCCAAAACTTTCCCACGGTTGGATTGATCGATGGATTGATGCGCGAAAATCTTGAAGAAACCGGGATGAGCTATAGCCTTGAAGTTGAATGCGTTGCTGCTGCTAGAAAAATGGAATTATTGACGACCCCTTACGCATTTAATGTTGAAGAAGCCAAACAGATGACCCATGCGGGAGCCGATATTGTAGTGGCGCATATGGGACTAACTACCAAGGGCGCAATAGGTGCAAAAACGGCCAAATCTTTGGAAACCAGTGCTCTCGAAGTTCGAGCAATCGCCGAGGCTTG
>QWPF01000091.1 GCA_003671255.1 Planctomycetota bacterium
AGCCACCACCGCCGCCGCCATAGCCTGGGGCCATACCGCCCCCGCCATAACCGCCGCCCCCTGCCGTTGCACCGCCGCCACCAAACAAAGATCTAAATATTGCGATGACCAACCAAGCCCCGCCTAGAACTAAAAGGCCCATGCAAATCCAGCCCCCGATAGGAGAGCCTTCAGCGTTGTTTTCTGTAGGTTTAGGAGCAGCAGCCACGGGTTTGTTTTGGTTGTTAACGGCAGGTGCCACCACGCCTGGCCTACGGCTATCGGGATGCGATTCCATCGCAGTATAAACAAAGTTAACCGCTTCGATGAGAGCTTTATCATTTTGCTTTTCATTGAGTTTGGTACGCATGAGACTGTTCAGGTTATCGCGGTCAAGCAATGAAAAGGTTTTCTTTTGGGTCTCGTTGCCTACTTCGATTTGAAGGTGCCCAGGTTCCTTGGTAAGCAGAATATAAACCCCGTTAACCCTTAGGCTGGAAGCTTGCTTCCGCGCCCATTGATCATACATGCGATTGGCAGCAGGCTTATCTTTAAGATCAACCCCTTTTTTAACATCATCGGGGATGGAGACGAAAGTCTCGATGACAAGATCATGCTTGAATCGTTTTTCGATATCTAAAATCCTGCGGTTGGCTTCGGACTTTGCGTTTTCAGAAAAGAAGCCAGCGGGATCTTTGATCTCGCGGTATTCCGCTTTTAAGTCGCTATTGATTACCAAGCAAAGTGCTATCGCACCGAGTATACTTAAATTTTTCATGATGCCTATCATGGGCGCCCCTTTCAAAGAATGAGTGTTGCCTACTAAATATCATTATAATGGTATTCGGATTTGTGATACGAATATTACGATGATTTTCTAAGATGTTTCAATGAAAGCCAAGTAAAAACCCCCTAAGGGAGCAAATATGCTGGAAAAAATTCATGCTACGACCATTTTGGCGGTCAGGCACCAAGGCAAAGTGGCCCTAGGTGGCGATGGTCAAGTAACGCTGGGGAATATTGTAATGAAACATGATGCCCAGAAAATCCGCAGATTGTTTCAGGGGAAAGTCCTTGCAGGCTTTGCTGGCGCTGCTGCAGATGCCTTTGCCCTTATCGAACGCTTTGAAGCCAAATTAAAAGATTATCAAGGCTTAGTGCCCCGTGCTGCCATCGAATTAGCCCGGGAATGGCGTACCGATCGAATGTTAAGACGATTAGAAGCCATGTTGATCGCAGCGGATCAAGAAAATGTGCTGTTAATCAGCGGCAGTGGCGATGTTATCCAACCAAGCGATGGCATAGCGGCAACGGGTTCGGGCGGGCCTTATGCAACAGCCGCAGCTCGGGCTCTTATTGCCAACAGCAATCTGGATGCCACTGCAATAGTGCAAAAATCGCTAGAAATTGCAGGAGATATGTGCATTTACACAAATCGTAATATTCTGGTCGAAACCCTCTAAACATTAGCAAACCTTTGCTTCGTAACTTCATGGAGAGTGCAAAATTGTCTGACTGGACCCCCAAGCAAATCGTTTCCGAGTTGGATAAATATATCGTGGGGCAGGGCGCCGCCAAGAAAGCCGTGGCTGTTGCAATTCGCAACCGCTGGCGCAGGCAGCAATTAGCCCCTGAAATGCGTAAAGATGTTACTCCTAAAAATATCATCATGATCGGGCCTACAGGCGTGGGTAAAACTGAGATCGCACGCAGGTTGGCCCAATTGGTAGGCGCTCCGTTTTTTAAAGTTGAAGCCACCAAATACACCGAGGTGGGATACCATGGCAGAGATGTCGAAAGCATGATTCGCGACCTTGCCGAAGTTGCTGCAGGCATGATCCGTAAGGAACAACGGAAATCGGTGGAAACCAAGGCTGCAGAGCGGCTTGAAGAACGCTTGCTGGATTTGCTTTTGCCAGGCACCTCGCCTTGGCAACCTGAAGATGAAGATGCGAATGTGAAGAGTAATCATGCCCGGGAAATCATGAAAGAAAGACTAAAGGCAGGTGAGTTGGAAGATCGCATGGTGGAACTATCCATCGAGCAAAAGGTAGTGCCAGTGCAGGTGTTTTCCAACATGGGAATGGAGAATATGGATGCCGATTTTCAAAGTATGTTTGAAAAAATGCTGCCTAAGAACTCTCAGACTAGGCAGGTAAAAATCCGAGATGCCCGGAAAATTATTCTCGAACAGGAAACCGAGGCTTTGATCGATAGGCAGGCCGTAAATGAAAAAGCAGTCGAGCTTGTGGAGAACCAAGGGATCATATTCTTAGATGAAATTGACAAGGTTTGTACTAGTGGGCAATCGCAGGGGCCTGATGTTTCTCGTCAGGGTGTGCAAAGAGATTTGCTTCCCGTGGTAGAAGGCACAACGGTAAATACCCGTTATGGCCCTGTAAAAACCGATCATATTCTCTTTATTGCTGCAGGTGCGTTTCATGTATCTAAACCTTCAGATTTGATGCCTGAGCTTCAGGGGCGTTTCCCTATTCGGGTTGAGTTGACTGATTTATGTAAGGAAGATTTTTATCGAATTCTTACCGAACCCCAAAACTCGCTTGCAATGCAGTATTCCGAACTATTAAAAACAGAAGGCATCACTTTGGAATTTACTAAGGATGGCTTAGAGGCCCTTGCTGATATAGCGTTTGAAGTAAATTCATCAACCCAGAATATTGGTGCAAGAAGATTGCATACGGTGATGGAAAGGGTTGTGGAAGAAATTAGTTTCCATGGCTCAGATCTGGATGAGAAGACCCAGAAAATAGATTCAGCCTATGTGAAAAATAGGCTGAAAGATGTGTTGCAAAGAGAAGACCTTGCCCGTTTTATTCTTTAAATACAGCCTTACACAGCGAAAGAACTGATGCCTTTTATTTTGTCGTTTTGAATCTTTTCCATGATCCAAGTGTTGGCATCCGTGAGCATTTCTGAGTGAATGCGATGGTTCGTGCCATAAGTTCGCCAGAATGGATTCATGCCCGCAAGAATCATGCTATCGCGATCTTTCTCAGCAGTTCGCGATGTCACTACGGAGTTGGCTATGCCATGCCCCATGAACACGGGAAGATTTTTCAAAGCCCTAACGCGCCAAAGGGGCGCCTGATGACGGGGCAGATGACCGTTGAGAGCTAAAATACCTGCGAACTTTTCAGGGTACGAGAAAGCCATTCGATAAGCCAGAGTTGCACCTTCACAGAAGCCTGCAAGAAAAACCCTGTTTAAGTTGATGTTGTAAGAGTCTTGGGTTTTTTCGATGGCATTGAAAATGTAATCTTCAACCATGGCATCGTTGGAACCATCAGGGCCCCAAGTGTATGCATCATTGTGCTTGAGGTTTTTTTTAACCATGGTGGCGTGCATACCACGCAGGGAAATCGAAATATAATTGCGCCTGCTGATATGGGGGGCATAGCGTAAAACTTGTTCTTCGTTGCTGCCATGGGCATGTAAGTAAACAATCAAAGGGTAAGCGTAGTTGGGTTCATAATGAACGGGCAAAAAAGTGCGAAGCGGAAGCGCCTCCGGGGAAAATACTTTGGAGTCGTAAAACCCCTCGGTAGGTTGTTGAGTGATGAGAGATAAATTAAGGGGAGCCATAAGCACTCCAAAGCTTTCTATTTTTTCCAAACGCCCCATGTTTTGAAATAAAACCAAGGCAAGCGTTAAGGATGTAATGCATTCCGTTGCGCAAAGTCTACGGTGTATCTCCGGTTGAGTCAACGAAAGACTTAAGGCAAACTTTGAAAAAAATGCTTATATGCAACGGTAAAGTGATGAATAATCCGGTTAGGTCAGGTAGGCCGAGATGGGCCGATTTGGAGAAATAGAACAGGTCTGCCGATAAAGACAAACCTGATGGCTGTGAAACAGTTGCCTAAACAGTTTGTATTATCTAAATGTTTCAGATTACCCATTTTCCTATGGTTGGATTATAAATGAATAAAGGCAGAAACCCTCAAAAAGCGATAGGGTTTGTTTCTAAATTAGAGGATTTCAATGATGCCGGAATAAATAGCAGAAAAGAAATGCCGAACCAAGGCTTTAAGGGCGTTATTCAGGTTGAGGAGTGCTAGGAATAACCTTGAAGTCGATGGATTTTTTGCAAGAGCGTGGCATTTGGCCCGAAATTGCAGATTCTTCAACACTTACCCATAAGGTGTACAAACCGGGCTGCAATTTAGGGGGAACCCGAAACTGAAAGGTAAGGTGGTAATCGGATCTTTGTGCCCTGCTGCGATCAATGCGTGGCGGGAAAGCCATGTTAATTACTTTGCCTTTGCTGTCATGGATCTCGAGATTGCTGGAAAGCATGGATTCGTAAACCTCGTTATCCTTGCTGCAATGCACATTTTCGACTTCGACATAAAGTTGGATTTTTTCGCCAGGGAGATTGCCTTTGCCCTGCTGGAACCCATGGCTGGAAGTTAAAGGATCGAAAGAACCAAACCCATGAATATCCTTGCAAAAGTGCAGGTTTTCTAAGTTTAGAGAAGCCTGCTTACGAAGCTTTTCTTGTGCTTTACCCACCAACTCCAAGGCTTGCGATGCTTCTTTGGAGTCTAAAACATCATTTTTCAAAACCAATCCCGCTGCATTTAAAAGAAACTCGACAATTTCTGGGTTGGGGGCAGGGCCATCCTTTAAGGTTTTGCTTGCTTCTTCAGGCTTGTTTTCCAGAATTTGCTTGAAGGCCAATACCGCTGGGTTCAAAGCTAAAACTTCTGGGATGATTTTGGGTTCGGGCAGTTTTTTTTCTTCAACTGGCGTTTTTGAAGCCTCTAAAGTCGGCCCTTTAGCCTCTATTGGCTTTTCGAAAATAGGCTTTTCAGAGATTAATAGAAAAGGTTCGATTTCTTGTAATGTTTTTGGTTCGCTTTTGCTCTTTTCATTCTTGGCGAGTTCTTTTTCGGGCTCGGGAGGGGGTGGAATGCTTAAGGGTTGGGGCTTACTTGCAGACAATTTATCCTTGGCATCCTGTTCCGATTTAAGTGAAAGAAGTTTTAGTGCAGGGGGTAGATCCTCGACTTTCAAAGTCTTTGGCTCTTTGGGCACCTCTGCTTCTTTGGTTTTAGTTTCTGTTGTTTTTTTTGTTACAAACTCTGCTTTTGCAATAACTTTTGTTTCATCCCTGTTTTGAACATCCAAAGAAACCGAACGGGCATCATTTTCAACGGGCATCTGCACTCGTTGTAACTTGGCTTGGCCAAAGTTCGAGCAGCCACTAGCAAGAGGCAAAAAACCAGCAATTAAAATCAAACGAAACAACATAGCTATGAACATTCCTGCGCCTAAAGATACCTTTGAGCGGGTAGCAATATCCTAGGATGGGGCTAAGGTCAACCCTAGCCTTAAAACGAAAATGTAAAATGGGGTTGCTTAAGTGAGTTGAGAGGTGTTCGTGGTGGGTCAATAGCTTGTTTAAACCCAGATTTTCATTTTACTAAAGAGCTCTGGGGGTATTTTTCGCTCTGATACCTTTAAAATCTCACTCCGAAGGTATCGCGTACTTTGATGCCCGACCACGATCAATTCGTTTTTAAACATCGTTGCTCGTTCGACAAAATCATCGAGATGCATGTGTCCGAATTTGTGGATTTTTTCTCTGCGGTGTTTACTACGAATGAAACTCATTTCCGTAATGAGTATTTTGGCCTCATAAACAGGGGGATAATTATCTAATCCTGCGGGGCTGGTATCGCCTGTGTATGCCAGCAAAGGGGTGCGAATTTCCTGGGTGACCGGGGTGCCCGATAGTCTTAAATCACGAATCTTATCTCCCGATAATCCCTGAAATTCTTCTTTCAGCTTGTTACGCCTCTGCCAAACCATAAATCCCAGCGATGGAATCGTATGGGTGGTCGCAAAAGTGGTAACCACATGATCTCTGCTTAATTCAAATTCCTGGCCCGCTTCCAATCCAACGAGATTGCAATTCATACGGCCGCGATCAAGCCGTTGAAAAACCAAAAGTAGCTTGCGTAAATCTTCGACGGCATAAGCGGGGACATAAATATTCGGGGGTTCCATTTTCATCATGCGCCTGCGGGCGACATAAATGGGCAGGCTTGCAACATGATCGAGATGGGTATGGCTGATGCACCAGTTGGGGGTGCCCATGAAATCCCAAGGTTGGGCCCCCAAATCGAAGCCCATTTTTAATTCCGGGACTCGCCAATAAGACTGTACCGCAGCCCGAGAATATCCCTCTATGGTGAGATTTTCGTGCAAATGTCGGAGGTAAGGAGCGTTATCGACCATGAGGTATTCCGCAGTTGGAAGCTTTATATGCCCAAAGTCACTATAAAAACAATGGGCTATAAAACCAAGGTGCACCTTTAATTTAAGGTTTCTAGGTATGATTCTAGAAGGTCTAGTTACCACGATCGGAAAAGAAGGAAAAATCCATGTGGCTCCTATGGGCCCCCGGGTCGATTCTTCCATGTCGCACCTGCTTTTACGACCGTATTCCACCTCCCAAACCTGCCAAAATTTACTCCAGCATCCCGAGGGGGTTTTTCATGTCACCGATGATGTCACTTTAATCGCGCGCGGCGCTATCGGTTTGATGGATTCCCCGCCAAACATGCCTGCAAGCTTGGTTAAAGGCTTTATTCTTAACGAAAGTTGCAGGGCCTACGAATTCAAGGTGGTCAATGCCGATACTTCCGAGGATCGGGTCAGGTTGGAATGCGAAGTGGTGAAAGTTCATAGGCAGAGAGATTTTTTTGGTTTTAATCGTGCTATGTTTGCTGTTTTGGAAGCCGCAATTTTAGCGTCACGAACCGCATTTTTATCCCTCGAACAAATCGAAAAAGAATTTACAAAATTATCCACACTAGTGCAGAAGACAGGATCAGAAAAGGAAGCTGCTGCTTTTTCACTCCTCGAACAATTTGTGCGAAACCAAGCCAATAAGTCAGGCCCGGAATCTTGATATGCCCATCCACCTATTCGACCCACTTGACCCCGCCCTCTTCCCACGCTATCCTGGTGCTTCCGATTTTCAGCGTATTTCTCAGGGAAAAGTTCGAGTCACTACAGGCAGCAGGTTGCACTTCGGCTTTTTAAACCTTACGCCAAATAATATCCCTTTTTGGAACGACCTAAATGGAAATCCAACCCTCCCCGTGCGCAGGTTTGGTGGCATAGGGTTGATGATTCCTAACCCAGGGATTTCCGTTCTTGCAGAAATATCAAACTCTTGGAGCTATCAAGGTGGGCATGTGCACAGGGTTGAGGAATGCGCACTGAAGTTGCAAGCCTATTGCGAAAAGAACAATATTCCGCTTAAACCTTGCAAGGTTATTGTCGAAAAATCCGCCCCCCATCATGTGGGCCTGGGTACGGGAACCCAGCTCGCTCTTGCTTTGGGGAAATCTCTGCTGCTTGCCAACGGTTTTGATATGCCCACAAAAGAACTCGGCCCGATTTTGGGAAGAGGCAACCGGTCTGCAATTGGCCTTTATGGTTTTGATCATGGAGGATTGATTGTTGAAGGTGGTAAAACCAGAGATGACAAAATTTCGCCTCTTATCTCTAATCTCCCTTGGCCTAGCGATTGGCAGATCGAATTGCATTACGATAGTGAAACCCCCGGAGTTCATGGCGTAGAGGAAGTGAATGCATTTAAAGAAATTATGAACGCTTCCAAGGATAACGAATTGCTTTCCGCGAATTCCAGAAATGCCTTGTTGGGAATCTTGCCTGCCATCGTTTCGAAAGATATTGAAGCTGTGAGAAAATTCATATTCGATATGAATATGCGGACGGGAAGGGTGTTTGAACCTTTCGAAGGTAAAGAAGAAACAGGGAAGTCAGGCTCAAAAGAATTGGTGGATTTTTGTGGCCAGAGTTCCTGGGGCCCCGTGAAGTTTCAAATAAAAACTATTTCTCATTAGTGGTTGCTGCAGGAACATCTTGGCTTTTAGTGGTCATCAACTTGATCCGGGGATCTACTTGTGTTCCGGGTGCGAGTTTTGGATCTGTGGATTTTACTTCTGTACCCTCACCACACCCCAAAAGAGCAAAAAGAACAACTGATAGAAATGTATTTCTCATGATATAAAGCTTTCAAGTTAATCGAGTGTAACTAATTGGCCATCTTTTGCGCCACACATATAAACAAAAATTGTGAAACCAACAGAAGGCTTGAAGGACCGAATCGAGCCATCTAAAAACATGGTGTTGATAATATTACCTGGGTGCATACTTCCGGGGTAACCCGCGCCAAGACCTTTACCCGCAGGGGTAGTGTCACAGTTGGTATTGGTGGAATCTGGGCATATGCCATAATCAGATGCAAAAAATCCATGGCCATAGGAAAATTGTGACCACCCTTGTTGAGGTGTGCCAGCAAATTTAATGCCCCCTGCAGACTCAGCAAAACCAATCGTGTTACTTGTTCCATCAATAATATGAACAATGGGTAATCCTGAAGAAGACCCGTTGTTGTATTGGAATGGCCCAATATAAGTGTCGAGATTAAAATAACCAATATTTACAAGGTAGTTTGTTTTGCCTGCACGGGCGATGAAATCCGCATAGGTTGAACTAGTGCTGCTTTGAAAATAGTAGGTAGTTGCATTAATCGCAGGAGGAGCAGCACCAGCACCCCCGAGAAAATTTGCAGGATAGTGAACACCTTTAATCCCTGCTATCCTTCCCTGTGGCATATTAATAGTAGTTTTAGGGTCGGGGGCAGTTGGACAGATAAATGTCTTTACATTTCCATCATTGGCATAAGGCGTACCTGCTGGCGGAGCAGAACCATAACCGGGAAGCACGGGTAACAAATTAGAACACCAAAAGGAACCAGATGCTGAAGACTGTGTTGTGTCCCAGATTTTTCCAAGCGCCTCTTGTTCCACAAAAGGAAGCAGCGACACCAGCGTTGTTGCTCCTTTGGTTGTCATACTTGAAGGCAAACTTCCACGCGTATTTTCAAAATTATGTACCGCCAAACCAATTTGCTTCAAATTATTTGCACATGTTAGCCTTGCAGAGGCTTCTCTTACTTTTTGTACCGCAGGTAAGAGCAACCCAATTAAAATAGCAATGATTGCAATAACAACTAAAAGCTCGATAAGTGTAAAGGCGATTCGTTTATTTAGAAGTACCATTTAAACAACCTTATTTTTTATAGAGATTTTTACTCCAATAATTTATCTAATCTTCATGTTAGTGTCACATCTGCCAAGTTATCAAGTATAATTGGATATTTCTCATAAGTGAATAAGTTTAAAGAACCTCCTAATGTAACGGATTTACCAAACTTATACTTGATTATTTGAGAAATATTGGCTTTTGCTCAAACAGTTATTTCTTTACATCTGGGTTGACTACTTTTTCTGCGGGCCATTTGCCATTAAGAATATCTACCACTGCATGAGCTGCAGATAGAGCCATGTCGTCTCGCGATTGAACATCCACCCCAGCCATGTGTGCCGTGAGGGCAACATTTTCCATTTCGAAGATTCCAAGCTTGCCTGGTGGTTCTTCTTCAAATACATCAAGGCCTGCACCTGCGATCTTTTTTGCCTTCAAGGCTTCATGGAGATCATCTGTTTTAATAACCCCGCCTCGCGAAGTATTAATCAGGAATGCTGAAGGCTTCATCATTCCCAAGGTGTTCTTATTGATGATGTGATGCGATTCCTTGCTGTAGGGCAGATGCAGCGAAAGGAAATCGGACTGCTTTAAAAGCTCTTCCCAACTCAGAAGTTTAATATCATGCTTCTTGCAAAACTCAAGATCAGGAAATGGTTCATAAGCTACGACTTTCATTTCGAAAGCCAAACCTCTAGTTGCCATGGCTTTGCCCGTACGGCCAAGCCCAGCCAGTCCCAAAGTTTTTCCACGAAGGGGAAGATTTGTCCCTCGGGGGAATTTACCCTGTTCGATTGCTTTGTGTTGCACAACTAGCTTTTTAGCAAGGGCCAGCATCAGGCAGAAAGCATGTTCTGCAACCGAGCCCTGATTGGTGCCTGGCGCAATGGTGACCACGGTATTATTGGCGGTAGCGGATTTTAAATTCACCGCATCGTATCCCACGCCTACGCGGGCGATGACCCTTAGTTGCGGGTGGGCAGCGATTACTTTTTCGTTGTAAGGTTCAGAGCCAGCAAGAACAGCGACCGCACCATTAAGCCAATGGATCAACTCGCTTTCAGAAAGTTGCTCGCCTTTTTTTGGGTACACGAGTTCATGGCCCGCATCTTTAAGAACTTTGACGAATTCAACTTCAATGCCATCAAGAGGAGAAGGGGCGATAAGAACTTTAGCCATGGTTAGAACCTTTCTTAAAAAGCGGGCGGGAATCTTATGAACGATATCCTACAAAAAAAGTCCGCTTGCGGTGCGAAGTTGTAGCGAAATAGTGGAAATAATCTTTAGTTTGTCGTGCCAGAACTTTTCCGCATCAGATTCGGTTACTAAAGTGAAAGAGATTTTAGACCCGGGTCTGAGTTGCCCAAGGATGTCTAAATCGGCCCTAATTACCTGAGCAATTCTTGGGTATCCGCCAATAGTCTGGCCATCCACCCCTAACACCAATAACTGGCCATCGCGAGCAACTTGAACGGTACCCGGGCAAACTGGTTCTGAAAGCATTTCGTGCTTAGGAGTGGGGAAAGGGGGGCCTGAAAGTCGCAATCCCATGCGGTTGCTGGATTGATCCACGAGAAAATCTTTGTCGAATAAAGCAGATGCTTTGAAGGAAGAAAATTCTGCACCGTGGGTAACTCTGATCAGGCCTTTGGGTTCTTGCCAACGCCATTCTTCGGGAAGTCGCGATCGCATGCACCAACCTTCATTACATAGAAGCTTGGTTTTAGCTTTGATGGGTTCTAATGAGGAATTGCTTCCAAGGATATTCGTAACATTGATTCCTCCTTTGACGCCGAGGTAGCCACGAACCCCGGTGATGCAACTTCCTGTCTTGAGCGTTTCCCCCGCCTTGAGTGGGAAAGTGTTTAGGTTGTTTAAGTTTGCGCCATCAATTTCCAGTTGGCATGGTGGTCCAATATAGGAAAGAGCCAAATCAACATTTGCTTTCAAAGTTGGTCCGACTAGGCTGAATTCCAGAGCAGGCGTGTTGTCTTCATTTCCTAGAATAGCATTGCACAGGTTATAAGAGTGGTAATCAGCAGCTCCGCTCCAGGGAATCCCCTGATGCCTTGATCCAAATCTTCCCTGATCAACCACAAGGGTGTGTAATCCAGATTCAATTACAGAGATTGTCATGAGAATGCCCTGATTTCGATTCCAAGCATTTCAAGTTGGCATCGTAACTTTTTTACAAAATGAAAAGCATCGGGTTGGTCGCCATGAATGCAAAGAGTTTGAATGCCCATAGTCTGAACAAGCTTTTGAGCTTGTAAAGCTGCTGCGATCGGGTCGTGA
>QWPF01000092.1 GCA_003671255.1 Planctomycetota bacterium
GAGTGAAGATTGATCGAGGAGGTCAGCTTGGTAGATTTCGATTTTGCTACGAATATGTTCGATGCGGTGGTGAGTTTCGGTGCTGGAACGGCGCACAATACTTGCACCTCGATAGCCCTTGGATAAAAGAAGTTCTGCAAGGTAACTGCCATCTTGGCCGTTAATGCCTGTGATAAGAGCGGTTTTCTGAGTTTTGTTCGACATATTGCAGATCATCCTTGATCAAGAGTAAAAAAGAACCAATTGAAAAGTAATGTAAACGAAATCGATAAAACGGGTCAATACGAGAGCCCGAGAAAATTAATCGAGAGTAAAGTCGCTGTTATGGACTTCCTCGTGACGAATTTCATCGACAGGATCTTTCTTCCCCCAGCCCTTGAAAAGCTTGTTGGGGCAATTGAAAACGAGGCCCTGAGTATTGCCTGCGTTTTTATAAGCATGAACAATGCCTGGTGGAACAATCAGAAGCATGGGGCGATCGATGCCAACGAGTTCGACTTGTTTGTTGCCATAGGTTGGGGAGTTTTTTCTTGCATCCCAGAGATAGACTTTGAAGTTGGAGGGGCCGATGAAGCAGAAACAATCGGCTTGTTCGTAGTGTTCGTGTGGTCCGCGTGCAATGCCGGGTTCGGTCATGGAAATATAAGCCATGACAGGGTGGAATTCTTGGGGTAGATCATCGTGTCGGAAAAGTTCGGAGAGCCATCCGCGTTGATCTTTGTAGATGGAAAGGCTTTTCCAAATGATGCCTTCGATTGCGCCTTCTTTGTATAGCATAAAAAGTCCTTGTTTATGAATGAGTCAGAGTGGCAAGTAAAAGAGATTGTCCGCCTTTAGTTTCCCAAGTTTGATTGTTCATCGAAGCTGGGAAAAGCAGAGTTTCACCTTTTTTCAAAGGTGTAATAGAGCCGTTGTTGTTGAGAGACCCTTCCCCTTCAAGAACCATGGCCACCTGCATGCAACCGTTTGTTGAGATGGTGGAGGCATTGGGTTCGTGGCGGAAATCGATTTTGAAATAGTGGCAATCCACAAGATTTTTGTTAATGGCAATGTTGGAAGGTTTCGATGGGTTGTAGCCAGAGGTTAGAGGATTTTTAGGTCCACTATTCCAATCAATGCAGGCGATGGATTCTTCGAGATGGAGGTCTCTGCCTTTGCCGGAGGAATCTTTACGGTTCCAATCGAAGAGCCTGAAGGTTGCATCGGAAGTCTGCTGGATTTCAGCAATAAGAATACCACCGCCAACAGCATGAACGGTGCCTGCAGGAAGATAAAGGAAGTCACCAGGTTTGGGTGAAAACTGGTGTAAGAGATCGCCTATGGTGCCATCGAGTGAAGCCTTGCGAACTTCGGTTGCGGAAACATTAGGAAGAAGGCCTGCGTAGATTTTGGAACCAGGAGCAGCATCAAGAATAAACCAAGCTTCGTTTTTGGAGCCTTCGCCTGGCCAAAGATCATTTACTTTGTGTTCATCAGGGTGAACTTGAACCGAGAGCCAATCGTGGGCATCGAGGTATTTGATGAGCCAAGGGAATCTTGCATGTTTAGAAGATGGGTGGCCAAGAATCGATTGTTTGTGATCGTTCATTAGATCACGAAGAGTTTTATCTTTGAAGGGGCCTTCTGTAACGATGCTAAGATGGTTTGGGTGATCGCTAAGTTCCCAAGACTCGCCATGTGGGCCTTCGTTTGCCAAGTTTTTATCGAGATGAGAGGCAAGTTTTCGACCGCCCCAGACCATGGGTCGAGAAAAAGCATGAAAGCGAAGAGGTTGATTCATAAAAAGCTCGACAAAAGATTAAGCAGCACGCGCTTCAGATTGAACGGAATCCTGATAAGCCCTGACAACGACATCAGAGGGGCCAAACATGCGTACCGAGCCGTGATCCATCCAGATAACTTGGTCGCAAATAGATTCGATAGAACCTAAATCATGGCTAACCATGACCATAAGATGAGCTTTTGCCATCATGTCTTTCATGCGCTGCCTGGCCTTAGCTTGGAAAGCGAGATCGCCTGCAGCAAGCACTTCATCAACAAGAAGGATTTCCGGATCGATGGCGGTAGCGATGGAAAAGGCTAGCCTAACAAGCATACCTGCAGAATAGAAGCGGACAGGCATGTTTAAGAAATCGCCAAGTTCGGTGAAATCAGCAATGGCATCTTTCTTCGAAGCGATGGTTTTAGGAGTTTCACCCTGAAGGTAGCTACGAAAAGCGATGTTTTCCCAACCAGTAGATTCAGGTTCGAAGCCAAGGGTGATTTCGAAAAGGGAAGAGATTTTGCCTTCAACGATGCGGTTTCCACTGGTGGGGTAATAGACACCAGCAAGGGTTTTTAAAAGGGTGCTTTTACCTGCGCCGTTATGACCAATGATGCCTAGGCGATGGCCTTTTTCGACAGTAAAAGTAACATTTTTAAGGGCTTCGACGATGATATCGGGAGGCGCCTTGCGTGTGAAAATCTTCCCTAAAAGGAATTCTTTTAGGGTGATGGATTTGCAGGCACGCATCTTAAAAGTAAGGCTCAGGTTTTCTAGCTCGATTCTCGCCATGTTTTCCAATCCAGATTATAAATTAAAGATGAAAGATGATACGCTTTTCAGAAGCTTTGAGTGCAGAGTAAGCCACGACCATGGCAATTAAAGTAAGAGCAAAGGCGACGCCAAAAGTTTCGATACTAGGAAGCTTCTGGTAAATCAATGGGTCGCGAATGAGCTCTAAGAAAGGAGAAATCGGGTTGAATTTCAGGAGTATGCCGAGCCTTCGGCCTTCCAAAACGGAAGGTGGATACATCACCGGTGTGAGGTAGAAAAGGATCTGAAGGCCAACTTCGGAAAGATGCCTAGTATCACGGAAATAAACAGTAGCGAGGCCAAAGATACAAGAAAGAGACCAACTAAATAAAAAGACGAGCAGCATGCTGGGAATAATGGACAATATGGGAACTATGCCTGGCCAGCCTACGAACCAAAGGCTGAGTGCAACAACAAGGCCCATGCCGATAAGAAAATGAAAACCAAGGCCTAGAACGGTTCTGAGGGGGTAAATGGCCATGGGTATCGGTTGCTGCCTAATGTAGGCCTCGGCCATGAAGAAACTGTTGCAACCTACTATGATGCTTTGGGTTAGGAAGTTCCAAACAGCCATTCCAGCGAGCAAGAAGGGGCCAAAAAACCGATAATCTTGTTGAAAGATGCTGCCAAAAACCACACAAAGGATAACGGTCATAGCAATGGGGTGCAAAAGCGACCATCCCATGCCTAAAACCGAGCCCCGGTACCTTTGCCGCAAGTCATTTTGCACCAAAGAAAACCAGAAATAACGATAAGACCAGATTGAACTTATATACGCATACATTATGTCTGACAGAATCCTTTCTGCAGGCCAATTTCTAAACCTTAAACAGACCAACTAATAGCCTCGTACCATGCCAGCATAAAAAAATCAATTCACCTTTTCGGTGATTGAATTAAAGGTTGCATTAAGGGTGGCTTTTTATGGTATACTTAGGATGTCGACCTTGAATTGCTGTCTCTAAGTGGTGCAAATAGACCGCTTCTTACGAAAGTGACGAAAATAAGATGCAAAACAAGGGTATCAAAAAGATAAAATTTTGTAGCGCAAGCCATTCATATTTTAGAATCTAATTGTTAGATACATTTGGCAGATTCCCTGCCCGGTGTACTTTAGACAGGGGCCGATCATGATTCGATATCGATTTGCAATTGGGGCTGCTGGAATCTTGGGACTAGGTGCGATAATCGCATCGACTAAAGTACTGGGAGAAGCAGGCAAGGGTAAAAAAGAACAGGATATCCGTAGTACGGGCCTGATACAACCGATTCATCAAGATAGGCAATTCGAAATGAAGTTTTCGGAGTGCCGTTTTACGGGGCACCCCTTAGTAACCTACAAAACCCAAAAAGATGAGACATTCTTTGCTCTGCAATTGCAACCGAAGTTGCAGGCAAATGCGCGTATGCCCCGCGATATATTGCTTTTGGTGGATAGTTCTGCAAGTCAAGCTGCTGCGCCCTTGGAAATTTCGCGAAAAGTGGCTGCGCTGTTTGCGGATAATCTTCAGGCCGATGATCGCCTTTCGATCATGACCATAAGTAACGATTCCAAACAAATCAGCAGGGGATTTCGCAAGAAGGAAGATGCGATTGCCTCGGTGAAGGAGTTGGCAAAGGAATACGCATCGGGCGGTACCAACCTTAAAAAGGGTATCTCAGACGCAGTAAGTTCGTTTGAATCGATAGCAGGTAGGCAGCGCGTTTTAGTGTTTATGGGCGATGGCATGAGTATCGCAGGGCCGATTGATGGCGCAGATCGTGCGGGGCTTTGCAAGGAAATGATAGGCAAGGAAGTGGTGTTTTTCCCTGTGCCAATAGGCTCGAGAATGGATCCTGCAAACCTTCATGGATTAGCTTCGGGAACGGGTGGCATATGCATGCGCATGTTGCCTGGCGATTGGGTGGAGGATTTGCACAAGCGCTTGCAATCTGCAATCGAAGTGCCCGTGCTTTATTCAGCAGCGTTGCAGTTACCGAAAGAAGTTTCGGAAGTGTACCCATCGAAGTTGCCTCCATTGCGTTCGGATACTCCTACTCTTGTAGTGGGGAAACTCGAAGCTGGTAAAACCCTCGAATATAAACTTGAAGGCAAGCAGTTGGGTAAAGAGGTTTCATTAAGTGTAAGTGAAGCCATTCCGGTATCTGAACCTGAAAATTATTTCCTGCTTCAAGTGGTGCAGCAGTGGAAGAATGTGAAGGATACACCCGCTCTTATTCAAGCAGATCGAGCGCTAGCGTTTGCGGCAGAGCAAAACCAGGTAGCAGTTAGCGATCTTAAAGACAAAGCACAATGGGCTTTGCGCGAAGATAAGTTTGATGCAGCATCAAGGCTGTTTAATCAAGCGCTTGAAATAGATCCACAAGATGGCGAAGCTAAAAATGGTTCGAAGATGGTGCAGAAGTTGCGCGATGGTAAACTCACTCTCGAGCAGATTCGTAAAGAAGTGCAACCTACGAAGGGCGAAACCATTGTGCGCATTGGAGCACAGGGCAAAAAAATAAGAGTGCCCGTCGCCCAAGTGCCTGTGGAAAAGGATGCTCCTGAAAAGCCCGTGTTGCCCGTGCCTGCTCCCAATGGCCCTGTTGCAGGTATAAACGAGGGTGATATTCTTAAGGAAACAGCAGCGAGAAGGGCTGTTGCAGATCAGCAGGCCACGCAAACTGTGGACGAAATTATTCGAAACGCAAACCGCTTGGTCACCCGAGACCCGGATGGCGCTTATGAAATGCTCAAGCGTATTTTGGATACAACCCAAACGAACCCTGATTTAAGCCCTAAAGGTCAGAGTAATTTAGTGGGCCGAATTGAACGCGCCTTGCAAGGTGTTAAGCGTGAAGGCCGTAGGGTTAAAAGTGACCAAGATGAAAGACTTCAACTTCTTGCAAATGCAGATGCCAGAAGTGCACAAACAAAAATGGTGGTTAATCAGCAAGAGCGCATTAGTGAAAGAATGCGGGTTTATCATAACTTGATGAATCAAGCGCGGGAACTTGAAGCAAGCAAACAAGCCAACACCATCCGCCAAGATATGGTTAATCTGGGTCTGCCCGTTCCTCAGGCTATCAATGCCGCCTATACTGTTGGTCAAAGAGGATTCTACCTCCGAGAAATGCGCGACTTGCAGCGTTTGCGCGATGACAAATGGCTTGCGACTTTGTATGAAGTAGAAAGGTCTCATATTCCTTTCCCTGATGAACCAGAAATTGTTTTTCCTGATGCTTCTTATTATGCCCGTAGAAAAGAATACAAGGATTGGGCTGATTTCTCGGAAAAACGCAAAGCCAAGTATGGCACCTCAACCTTTGGAGATGATGCACCGCTTCCTAGAACTATTGAAATTAAAAATACCCTGCTTAAACAAGTTCGATGGCCAGGCCTCAAGGATGGCGATTTTAAGCTTTCTGAAGTATTGGAACAACTTAGCAGAGTTTACAACCTTGAGTTTGATATCAATGAAAAAGCCTTTGCCGCAGATGGCGTGATGGATGTTAATAGTCAAATTGTTGCATCCGCAGATAAACCCCTTCCCCCTGTGAATGGTTCTATTTCGACGGTATTGAAAAAGATTCTCGGGAGAATTCCTGCAGGTTCAACTGCAACTTTCCTGATAAGAAGGGAAAGTATTGAAATCACTACGGGCGCTGCTGCCATAGCTGAAAAAGTAGTTCGTATCTACCCTGTTGCAGATCTTGTTTATCCTCCTCCTAGTGCTTATAACCAGCAAGTTGGCCTTCAGCAGGCAACCCTCTATGGCCAAGCAGGTAGCTTTGGTCTTCAGCAACAAGCGGTCCAAAATCAAGGCTTCAATAATGCCATCATGGCGGGCGGCATTGGTGCCATCGGTGGCGGTGGCGGTGGCCAAGGTGCACTTGGTGGTCTTGGTGGTGGTCTTGGTGGTGCAGGTCTCCTCGGTGGGCAAGCAGGCCTTGGCATCGGTGGCGGTATGGCAATGGCGGGCAATGGCGGAAATTTCGGGCAAAATGGTGCAGTCGGCCAACAGGGACAAATGGGGAACTCCGGCTCCCAGTTCGGCCAGCAAGGGGGCAACTCCTCTGATGTTTTGATCACTATTATCCGTGGTGTGGTCGGAAATGGTGACAAAGATTGGGCAACAGCTCTTGCCGCTCCTGGGGCCGCTCCTGCTGACCCTTTAGCAGACCCTAACGCCGGTCCAGAAAAAAACCAGATCGGTTTCTACTCCACTGCTAATGCTTTGGTTATCAAAGGTACCTCCAGAGTTCATACAAATGCCTATTCGCCAGTTATTAATATCGGTGGCGCAGCAGCGGGTATGGGCGCACTCGACAAGCCCAAAGATGGTAAAATTATTGTTGAAAACAAGCTCGATAAAAATGGCAAATTAATTGTTGCTGTTCCCAAGCTTGATCCAGCAAAACTGAAGATTGATCCCCAAGCCTATTGGCAGGAAGCCCTTGAAAAAGCAGGCGATAATCCTTCCATGGTCATTGCAATCTCAGACTTCCTTGCAATGAATCGTTACTTTGATCACGCTGCAGATTTCCTCAAGGCTAATATCCGCAAAGGTATTGTTGTCAAGCCTTGGGTCTATGAAGCACTAGCAATCGCCTTGCGCGAAAGCGGTGGCTCACCTGCTGAAATCGAACGCGCTGAAGTTGCTGCAATCGATCTCGAACCTGCAGATGGTCATGGTTTCCTTAAAGCGGCAACCACCATGGCTGAAATGAAACGGTATACCATGGCTCTTGCCTTCTGTAAGCAAGCTGCTCATCTTGAACCTAATACTTCTGCTCCTTTTGAAGCTGCAATAAAGTTCGCTGAACTTGCAGATGATACGAAGGCAATGGATTGGGCAGCAAGCAACCTTATGAAGCAGGATTGGCCCGCTGATAATAAAGATCTTCAAGAACTTGCTCGCATTAAATCCGAAGCACTTGCCCGAAAACTCAAGCAATCTGGCAATGACCAAGCTCAAAATGCTGCAAGCATTAAAGAAAAAGGCCGTAGAGATCTCGTCATCAAGCTTGCTTGGCAGGGCGATGCAGATCTAGATCTTCAAGTTAAAGAACCTGTTGGAAGTATTTGCAACCCAACCAATACTCAAACCGTTGGCGGTGGTGTGTTCTTGGGTGATTCACTCACCGAAGCAGGGCTCGAAACTTACACTGCTGCGGAAGCTTTCAAGGGTAACTACGAAATCAGAGTTAAGAAAGTCTGGGGCAAAACCCTGGGCGACAAAGCTCAGGTTCGCGTTATCCATAACCAAGGTACTGCCCAACAACATGAGGAAATCTTCTCCATCGATCTAACCAAGAACGCTCCGTTGGTGGTCAAGGTTAATGAAGGTCGTAGGACGGAACTTGCCTATGTATCCCCTCCTTCATTAAGGCCAACCAGCAGGTCTGAAAAGATCCGCATGGTTTCCAAGGATGTTGGCACCCAGCTTCGTGATATTGCTGATCCTGAAGTCACTGGTTTCCAAAGGGGAACTTCGATTGCTAGTGGCGCAATACCCATCGAAATGGAAGCCCCAGCTCCTAGTAAAAATGATGGTAATGATAAGATCCTTTATCAAACCAGAGTTCAATCTTTCATGAAAAATGCAATGGATGTGACCACTCAAGTTGTGCTTTCTTCCGATCGCAGGTCGATGCGGGTTTCTGTAACACCTGTGTTTGAAAGTACCGCAAACATTAAGCCAGGTGCAACTGTAGTGAACAGTTCCGTAATTCCAGGGGGCAATTAGTTTTTATTAAAACCATACGAAGAGGGTGAGAACCTGTTGCAAGGATCTCTCCCTCTTTTAGTGTTAAATTGCTCCTTCTAAGTTTTTTCGTCATGATTGCACTGATGGTTTTTATTTTTGTTCTTCCTAAGGCTTCGAATTCAAATGCATCTTTTCTTGGAAATCCTGAAGGATGGTAAACCCAAGCAACGCATTGTTGTGAAAGATGGCGAAAGCTATATTGGTCGTGCTGATGATTGCAAGATTCGCATCCCCTCTAACAATGTTAGCCGTAAACATTGCAAAATAACCCTTAAAGATAGGCTCGCTTTTGTTGTTGATTTGCAAAGTGTGAATGGCACATTTGTGAATGGGGAGAAAATTTCTAAGAGTACGATTCTGCGGGAAGGTGATATCCTTTTAGTCGGGCCAATAACTTTCCAAGTAATGGTTCCTACCACGGTCACCAAGCCTATTAATCCTGAGAGGCCCTCTAAAAATCAAACTCCGAAGAAGGCCCCTCAATACGAACTCGAGCTTTTTCCAGACGCTGAACCAAATACCGATAGTAATGCTTTTAGTGTCTCCCCCGATGATAGCGATAGCATAATCCCAATCCAAGGAGAGAAACCGCCCCCCAAATCTCAGAGGCCTCCTCCTAAAAAGAAGAAAACAAATATTGGTAGTGATGAGTTCATTGAACTTCCTGGCCGTAACAATCCCCCAATCCTTAATGAAACCAATTCTTCCATCCGCATTTCTGATGGAGCCAACCTCAGGGATATCCTCGCCCAATTAGATGAACTTGATGATAATAAACATTGATTTTATTTATGTGGAATAAAGCTTTTTAAAACGATTCATGATCAAGTTTGGTATTAAAAGCACTAGGATCCATAGGCCTATCCAGCCCGCTATTGCGATTGCTAAAATGCAGTCCAGCAATACCAGCGATTTTAAACAAGTCACAACTCCCGTTTGAACATTTCTAGGCGTCGGTTCTGCAATCCCGTTCCAAAGTGCTTTTCCCACCCGTACCATCAGTAAAAAGAAAAGGTAAGGATACAACCAGGGGGTCGAGTTTTCCTGATGAATAAATGTTGGTAATATCAATCCGATAGACAAACCAAAGACGATGATGATGCTTGCCATTACTAGCGAAAGACGATTGCTTTGTACCGCTTCATGTTTTGCATAAAAAGTTACCCCGATAATATAGATGCCAATAATGCCTGCCTGAAGATAAGCTATTTCCGTGAGGGCATTCCCTACCACCGACCACCCCAGTAGTACATTAAAAAATCTGCATGACCCCATCAGTATCGGGCCAAAGAGGAAATTCTTCCCCCCGCCATCATAAGCCAAAATGAAGAAAACAATTGCCAGCGCAATAATCAAAGTAGTTCCGGAAAACCCGCGCAATAATTCGACCGAAAGCGCGCATGCTATCCCCATTGCCATTAGGATTATCGCAAAGATGGCAGCATTCGTTGGGCTTATTTTTCCAGATGGAATAGGGCGATCAGGCCTTTCGATTGCATCAATTCCCGCATCGAAATAATCATTCCAAACCATTCCTGAAGCGTATAGAAACGCAGATGAAAATAGCAACAAGATGAAGTTTAAGGAATCAGTTTGGCTTATTCCAGCACTAAGCGCACCCAAGCATATGTTGCCCAGCGCCGAGGGTAATAATGGCAGCCTGATTAATTGAAGATACGGTTGCATGATGAAAAGTATGATATAGGTAAAAGAGTTATTTTGAAAGTCTCGAGTTCGAATAAACAAAAGCTCGTATTCAATCTTGCTGACTTATACATGCATATTTTTGTCTTCATGACTGCCTATGCACATGATTGTTTTCGTTGTTAATATCAGATGCTGCGGGCATAAAAAAAGCCCCACACTTTTGTGCGAGGCTTTTAATCGACAACAAGTATTACTTCTTTTCTTCTTTCTTTACATCTTTCTTTACATCTTTTGCCGCATCGGCCTTTTTGTCATCTTTTTTCGTATCAGTTTTCTTATCATCCTTCTTTGCGTCTTTCTTCTTCTCGTCTTTCTTCATTTCTTTCTTGGGTTCTTCCTTTTTCGGTTCGGGCAGTTTGATATCATCGTAGCCCATATTTACATCCACTCCTGGGATGGCTTTAGCTAGGCTTGCTGCGCCTGCTTTTGTTGCCTTGGTTTGCCACAGGAAAACCTTCTTGAGTTTCTTGAGATCTGCAAGTTGTGCAACGCCCGCATCGGTAACTTCGGTGCCATAAATGTTGAGGTATTCCAGGTTTTTCAAGCCTTTAAGTTCAGCAAGCCCTTTGTCAGTGACTTTGGTTTTTTCCAAGTGCAACTGGGTTAGGCTGTCAACGGATTTAATGTGAACTAAAAGTGCATCGGTGATGGGTTGATTGCGCAGATTAAGATGAACCACGCCTTTGAGTTCTTTGAGCGGTGCGAGGTGGGCATCGCCAAATTTTTCATCAGGTTGGAGGTAGGAGATGTCGAGATGATTGTCGTTTTGGGCAACTTCTAAAACAAGAGCACCCATTTTGCGAAGTGATTCGATGGCTTTTAATTCGCCTGCGCTTCGGGGAACTGCTTTTTCTTTTTCCTGCGCAGTTGCCAAGGTTACCATTCCAATTGCCAACACAAAAAGTCCAAACTTGCGCATGATCAAACACTCCTCAAATTGTTTCGCTGAAAATAAAAGTCGAAGGCGGGAAATAATACCCCTCATCTCACGAATAACTGTTTATAAGGGCAGTCTTGGTTGGATTCAAGCAGGAAGCAGAAAATGTATTAACAAATTTCACCTGCCAACCTTTTCTTTTCTAATCTTCATGCGAGGATGTCCAAAAGTTAAAGGCTTAATCTTTAAAACAAGGTGTCTAATGAAGGATTACACAGCCCTCTAACGAACCCAAGCTACTGTAAGGGTTATTGTAAAAGCTGTAAGTCTATATTTGATAAGTGGTAATGGATATTTTTTTCGCTGCGGTTGCTAATGCTTCGATAATAAAGTATACTGTACAAACGAACACAAGTGAAGCAGCCTATATTTATTTGGAGACTTTCTCATGCTCA
>QWPF01000093.1 GCA_003671255.1 Planctomycetota bacterium
AGCCCATACTTAAACATGCGTGGCGGCAGAGATCACCACAGCGGTGTTTGGAGTGGGTTGCTTGCAGGCGCTGGTTTGCCTGGTGGGGCTGTTGTTGGTTCTTCCGATTCCATGGGTAGTATTCCCAAAGATACTCCTGTAAATCCTGCCATGTTTGCTGCTACCATCTATAAGGCATTGGGAATTGACCCAACGCAAAAATTAAATCTCGATAATGGAGTATCAGTGCCCTTAGCTGATTCCGCACCAATTCCCTCTCTGGTATGATTAGAAGAATAAATGATAAATTCTGAATGGATATACGCGGTAGATGAAAAGAACTTTTCTGCAAAAGTAGTGGAGATGTCTAAGGATGTGCCGGTGGTCGTGGATTTTTGGGCCCCCTGGTGTCAGCCTTGCAAATTGCTAAAGCCCATGCTTGAAAGTGCAATTCAAAACCTCAACGGCCAAGTGATGCTTGCGGAAATCAACACGGATGAGAATCCCAATCTTGCCGCATCCTTCAAAGTTGAAGGAATACCCGCTGTCTTTGCTTTAAAAGATGGTCTTGTTGTAAATCGATTTCAAGGCTTATTAACCGATGAACAACTTCAGGAATTTCTGGCAACGCTTTTACCCACCGAAGTAGATAAGCGATTGGCCGAAGCTATCGAATTAAAAAAAACAGATCCTGTTGCTGCAGAAGAAACCATAAGAGGTTTGTTCAAGGAAAACTCAAAGCATGATAAGGTTCGATTAGCACTTGCAAGAATGTTGGCAGGGAAAGGGGATGAACAATCCGAAGTTCTAGGCTTATTAGAGCCTTTTGGATCGGATGGTGATACAGGCAAAGAAGTTCAGAAGATCATGTCTGTGCTAAAGCTTTGCCAAATAACAAAAGCACTTCCCACCGAGGCCGATGTACTTAAGCAAATTGAATTGAAGCCCAAAGATGGCATGGGCTACTATCAACTTGGGTGCTTGAGGGCTGCTGCGGGAAATTATGAAGAAGCTTTAAAGCTTTTGATTCAAGCAGGCGAAAACGATATGAATCTGGCCAAGAATCTCGTACGAGAGGCCATGGTTAGTATCTTTCATCTAGTTGGTGTGGGTAGTCCGTTAGCTAATCAATATCGCTCAAAATTATCTAGCCTTCTATATTAGGGGCTTCCACCCAAGATGCATTTTGCTTGCCATCACCAAATGACTTGTCGATAAAATAAGCTAAAGGCAAACCCGCAATAAATCCGCCTATGTGCGCCCCATAAGCTACGCCACCACCTTCCCCAGCCCCCAACTCCATGAAGCTACTAAATAGCTGCATTGCAAACCATAATCCTACCGCGACCATTGCAGGTACCGTGGCTATAAACCTGAAGATCAGAACAGTGACGCTGTTGTTGGGAAAGAAAAGAAGGTAAGCGCCCATGACGCCCGATATTGCTCCCGAGGCGCCCAAACTTGGGGTTAATAGGTCGGATTGTAGAAGAACACAAGTTGCAACATGTGCCAAAGATGCCAGCACCCCTGCGATCATATAAAAAACAAGATATTGCAGATGCCCTAGTCGGTCTTCAACATTATCACCAAAGATCCATAGGAAAAGCATGTTGCCTAAAATATGGCCTACGCCTGCATGCATGAACATGGAGGTGATTAGCGTGATGTAAACTGTGAAGGGGGTTGGCTCTAAACCAGGTCGGATAATCTCTTCGCCTGAGGGTTTTTTTCCCAAAACAGTGGGGCCGGATTGTATATCTTTTCCTGAAATGATTTCTGCAGGCACTGCGGAGAAAGTGTAAATAAAGCGCTCGTTTTCTCCAAAGTTTTGAAACATGACGAAAACAAAAATGTTGATCGCTATTAGAATGTAATTAACAAAGGGTACTCGAACTCGTTTTGAGTTGTCATCATACAGTGGCATGATCATTTTAGTTACTCTGGGGAGATATCAAGCAAAAACAGATTGAACCACACGGCCTGCAACATCGGTAAGGCGTTCATCCTTGCCCAAGTGCGGGTAAATAAGTTTCTCATGATCCATGCCTAGAAGATGAAGCAAAGTGGCATGAAAATCATTGACGGATATTCGGGTATCGATTGCGTTGAGCCCCATTTCGTCGGTGGCACCAATGGCTTGCCACCTTTAACCCCGCCTCCAGCAATCCACATCGTAAAGCCATGCCGGTTGTGGTCGCGGCCTCTGCCTCCTTGAGTGTTGGGCAACCTGCCAAACTCACTTGCCCACACAACCAAAGTTGAATCAAGCAATCCTCTGGCCTTAAGATCTTTTAATAATGCAGCAATTGGCTGATCAACATGACCACACATCTTTTCATGATTGGAATTGATGTCGTCATGTGCATCCCACTGGGTAACCAACGGCCCACCACCCGAGTAAAGTTGCACGAACCGAACGCCTCTCTCGACCAACCTTCTTGCAAGCAGGCAGCGGGTGCCAAAGTCGGATGTTTTTTTGTCGTTCAATCCATAGTTAACTTTGGTTCTTTCGCTTTCTTTGGAAAGATCAACAGCCTCGGGAGCATGGCTTTGCATGCGGAAAGCGAGTTCGTAGGAAGCAATGCGAGCAGCAAGATCGGTGCGGGAAGGATCAAGATCTTTTTCGTTCATCTGCTTGATGAAGTCGATGGTGGCGCGTTGGCGACTTGGGGTGATGTCTGCTGGGGGTTTAAGGTGCAAGAGAGGATTGGCACCCCGCCTTAATAAAGTGCCTTGATATACAGCGGGGAGGTAGGCATTGGACCAACAGGGTGCCCCGCCTTCGGGTGTGCCCTCGGGTTGTAAAAGAACACAGTACGCAGGCAAATTTTCGTTCGTACTACCCAAGCCATACGAAACCCAAGAGCCCAAACTTGGATGCCCCATCAAGGTTCTTCCCGAGTGCATTTCATACATCGCAGGGGCATGAACGGTACTGGTGCACCAGCAAGATCTTAAAAAACAAATGTCATCTACGCACTCTGCAAGATTAGGCATTAAGTCTGAAACTTCGAGCCCAGAGTTGCCATGCTTTTGGAATTTCCGAGTCGAACCAAGGATGGGAGTATCGCCTTTGGTGAACTGGCTGACGGGCTTGCCAAAACTAGGAGGAAGGGGTTGACCATTAAGTCGGTTCAATTCTGGCTTGGGATCAAATAAATCCATCTGACTAGGGCCACCCACCATGAACATGAAAATTACTGATTTGGCTTTTGAAGGAAAATGAGAAAGGCGAGGTGCAAGTGGGTTGAGGAGGTTATCAGTCCCTATCGAAGCTGCAAAACCCTCTTGAGAAAGAAGCCATGAAAGAGCAAGGGAACCACAAGGGCCCATGGGATGAGTTAGAAAATCTCTTCGATTGAAATTGTTCATAGCATAATCCTACCACATAAGTAGAGGAAAAGCACGAATTGAAGCCTAGGACTTCTTCCTTTTCAAAGCTTCCTGCAAGGTGATTCCAAGGTCGGCTGGGCTTTCCGCAACAAGGATTCCAGCTTTTCGCAAGGCTACCATTTTATCTTGTGCAGAACCCATGCCCCCGCTGATGATTGCGCCCGCATGTCCCATGCGTTTTCCGGGCGGTGCTGTTTGACCCGCAATAAAGGCTGCAACAGGCTTGGTGACATACTTTTGAATGTAGGCCGCAGCTTCTTCTTCAGCAGTGCCACCGATTTCACCCATCATAAGAATGGCTTCGGTACCATCATCATCCTGAAACATTTTGAGTACATCAATTTGGTTGGTGCCTATGATTGGGTCGCCCCCAATGCCAACGCAAGTTGATTGACCAAGCCCTAAATTGGTAAGTTGCCAAACAGCTTCATAGGTGAGGGTGCCACTGCGCGAGATTACGCCAATGGTTCCCGGCTTATGAATATAGCCTGGCATAATGCCGATCTTGCATTGCCCAGGAGTAATAAGGCCGGGGCAGTTGGGCCCGATAAGGCGAATGTTAGGCTTGGTTGCCAAAAATCGTTTTGCCCTCGACATATCCAAAACTGGAATGCCCTCGGTAATTGCAACAATAACTTTTATCCCTGCATCTGCTGCTTCCATGATGGCATCCGCAGCGCCTGAAGGCGGAACAAATATCATGGTGGCGTTGGCGCCAGTTTTAGCAACGGCTTCTGCAACCGTATTGAAAATAGGAAAACCTTCTTTGGTTGTGCCACCTTTTCCGGGGACCACCCCGCCCACTACCTGGGTGCCATATTCCCTGCATTGAATTGCATGAAATGTTCCGGCTTTACCCAAACCTTGGCACAGTACCTTGGTGTTTTTATCAATAAGAATGCTCATGAAAACAACTCCGCAGACTCTTTTGAACTTGGTTTATGATTTACTTGGCAGCAGCGACAACTTTTTTAGCAGCGTCGGTTAATCCCTCAGCAGCTATGATCTTAAGCCCGCTTTCCTGCAGGATTTTCTTGCCTTCAGCTACATTTGTCCCTTCCAACCTTACCACCAATGGAACATGGAAACCGACTTCCTTGTAGGCAGCAAGAATGGCATTCGCAATGGTGTCGCACTTCATGATGCCACCAAAAATATTCACAAGCACCGCTTTTACATTGGGATCGGAAAGCAAAATTCGAAAAGCTTCAGTTACCTGATCTTTATTGGCACCACCCCCAACATCCAAGAAGTTGGCAGGTTCGCCCCCATGATATTTGATGATGTCCATGGTGCTCATTGCAAGGCCAGCACCATTAACTAGGCAACCTATGTTGCCACTCATTTGCACAAAACTCAAACCGGATTTCGCAGCCCGTACTTCAGAAGGGTTTTCTTCAGAAAGGTCGCGCAGAAGTTCAATATGAGGATGTCGGAAAAGTGCGTTGTCATCAAAGGTGATTTTGGCATCCAAGGCCAAAACTTCACCCGTAGGAGTAACGACTAAAGGATTAATTTCAGCAAGGTTGGCATCTTGCGCAAGGAAAACCTTGGATAATGCCATCATGATGGCTTCAGCTTGTGGAACCTGCTCTGGAGTAAATCCAAGTTCAAAGGCCAGTTTGCGTGCTTGGTAGGGAAGTAAGCCTGTTTCAGGAGATACCGCCATCTTCAAAAGTTTTTCGGGATTCTTATGCGCAACTTCTTCGATATCAACGCCACCATCAGCGCAAGCCATCATGATGGGCAGGCCTTCAGCACGATCTAAAACCATGCCAAGATAGATTTCACGAGAAATATCAGCTGCGCTTTGAACTAGAATCTTGGAAACTTTTTGCCCTTCCGGCCCTGTTTGCAGGGTAACCAGAGGGTACTTGAACATTACTTCAGCAATGGGAATAATATCTTCGCGCTTGGTAATGAATTTAACCCCGCCGAAATCTTTTCCACTATCTTTAAAGCGACCTTTGCCTCGCCCACCTGCATGCACCTGAGCCTTAAGAACAACGGGCTTACCACCCAGATGATCAAAAGCTTTGATAGCTTCCTCGGGTGAGTTTGCAATAATACCTACAGGGATTTTAGCCCCTTCAGCAGCAAGTAAATCTTTAGCTTGATATTCGTGAATTTTCATGTACCAACCCATCTAATCTTCAAGGAATAAGGTATGATGAAAGTTTATAACTTACAGCTTAAGCTGCATAGTATTTATAGGATGAATAGGTGTGGATACCAGCTTTTTCCATGATCATTCCCAGAGATTTCCTTTTTCCTGAGGATTCTGCCAATGGATGTTACCAGCCTTCTCGCAGATTTAGTTCGTTTACCAAGTATAAACCCGATGGGGAGAGTGCTTCCCGACGAACTTATATTTGAAAGCCGTGTAACTGCTTACATGGAAACTTTCTTTAAAAATATGGGCGCCCGAACCGAACGCACTAAAATCCAACCAGGCCGAGAAAATCTTGTCGCCTTTTTGGACCCTCCAGGCAACCCTTCGCAAACCATTCTCTTTGAAGCACACCAAGATACGGTTCCCATTGATGGAATGACCATCGATCCCTTTGGCTCTAAAATTGAGTCTGGTAAACTTTATGGTCGGGGGGCTTGTGATGTCAAAGGAGGTATGGCATCCATGGCGACCGCTTTTGCCCGACTTTTCAAGCAAAAAAAAGCAGGCATGCCCCAATTAATCATGGCGTGTACCATTGATGAAGAGCATGGGTTTCAAGGAATTCAAAGTATAGTGAATCAGCCTTGGTTAAAAGCAAAAGATCCCAAATCCATCTGGGCTATTGTTGCTGAACCAACACGCCTTCATATTGTCAACGCTCATAAGGGCGCGGTTCGATGGGATCTGCAATGCAAAGGGGTTTCCTGCCATAGTTCCACCCCTGAAAAAGGGAAAAATGCCATTTATAACATGGCGAAGATTCTGCCTCATGTAGAACAATATGCAAAGCATCTTGCAAGTTTGCCCGGGCATCCAAGGCTTGGGAGTGCAACCCTAAGTTGCGGAACAATTCGCGGTGGGGCCAGCGTGAATACGGTGCCAGATTTTTGTGCGGTGCAGGTTGATCGAAGATTGCTTCCTGGCGAAACCCCCCTCGGAGCGGTAAATCAATTTCGGGAATGGCTTAACCAAAAATGTAGCGACATACCCTTTGAGGTGACGGATCCATGGCTTGCTGCCCCCGCGTTGGGGGATGAGTATTCCCCGAAGTTGGTGGAGGCTTTAGGCAAAAGCATTCAATCAAGAATTGGAACGGTTGAAATCGATGCAGAACCCTATGGCACAGATGCAGCAAGTTTGTGCGAAGCATTTATTCCAGCAGTTGTTTTTGGCCCCGGAAGCATTGCCCAAGCACATACTAAAGATGAATGGATAGAGATCGAACAACTAAAGATTGCGGAAGAAATACTTTGTGATTTTGTGCTTTCCCAATGCTCATGAATTTAGCATAGATTACAATGTTGATGCTGAAGACTTTAAATTGTGTTATAAATATGGTCGTACGGTCTACTTTCATCAAGGAGAATTAAGAAGTGAGTATTATTAGGATTGGATTGGCAGAGACGAAGAATTTTTCCCAAGGCTATGATGCCATTTTCGGGAAAAAGAAAGCTGCTCCAGCAGCAAAAGTGAAAGCCCCTGTAGCAAAAGCGAAAGCCAAGGCAACGGTAAAGAAAAAGGGTGGAAAAAAGTAAAGCGACTTGCTCTTCTAGCGCAATTTGAATTAAGGCTTGCCTGATGTTTCGGGCAAGCCTTTTTATTTATGGAGCGGGATATCCTACTCCCGCTGTTTCGTCTGTGCGGAATAGGTTTAAGGGGGCTTTCCAAAATGCCCCTGTTTTTGTTCCGAGTGCCGGTATTGAGGTTGTTAACTTTATCCCCTGCGAGTCTGGAAAAAGTGCATTCCAACCATCAAGAGTCAGCGAAAACTCTTTACTAATATCCACAGGGGATTTTGCCAAAAGCAGTTTGTCTCCACTCCCATAAATATTCCTCACCCCTTCAACCTGAAACGATTCTTTAAGCCTCTCAGGCGATATCTCCGGGTCTTCCAACTGAACGAATTCCTTCGCCCCAATTTGAACTAGCAGGCTTTCACTAAGCTTTAACATAATTGGAGATGCAGAAGGTTTTCCCTGCGTTATCTGGAATGGTATACCTTCGCAAAAAGCAGATACTTTGTTAATCCTTGCTTGTAATCCTGCAATCCCCACCGTGCCGGCGCCCGAAGATTCCACCTTGATGATTGCCCCTGCGATTGCAATGAAACTTTGGGTGATTTGTAATTCGCAATTTCTTGTGGTTCGATTTCTGAATATGTTGCATTCACCACGCAACCTGCATTGATCAATCAGGATTGAATTAGCCGGTGCAGCGGGTTTTCCCGGCATGGAATCCATCATCAGGTTGGTATCCACCCCTAACCCAATGATGGTGGGGAGTTGCAGTGCTTCACTTTTTTCGAAAGTGACACTGCAATTTTTCAGGTTGATGGAGCCGGCTTTCCCGAGAGTTGCCAAAGATGGTGTGCGTAACCCCGCCAAAATTGGTCTGGATACAATTTCTAAATCTTCAAGCTTTAAAGAGCTTTCATTGATAAGAAACATTGCGACAATTATTCCCTCGCGTGTATCTCCAGAAACAAGAATGGGCTTGCTACCCGGAAAAGGCTTGATGGTGATTTCGCCCGCAGTCTTGTCGAGCCTCAGGGGTTTTATAACAAGATCCCCGTCATGTCGGATGAGAATTGTTTCACCGCCCTTGCAAGAAGCGAGCGCTGCTTCGAGAGTTTTGAAAACAAATTTTGAAGGATCCTCTACTTCAGTAGAGTCGACAACTCTAGGTTTGTTCGATGCTTCAGGCTTGGTGCTGGTAATGGGCGGAAGGGGTCTGGAGATATAAGAGAAGTCGAGGAATTTTTCGGCACCGATAAGCCTGTCGGCAATATTGTCGGGGCTGCGGAGTTCCATGGAGGAATCTTTAATCATGAAAGCCTGCCCCAGATGGAATTCTTCAAGCAATTTAAGAGGCTGATCACTTTTCCATGGACTGGTTTCAAGCAACTTTGAGGTTTCATCAACGCCTAGTTTGTTATCGCGCAATAGGGTTTGAAAGGCGGAGAAATCGGGGAAGGAAATCGGGGGTGAGTTCTGAACTAAAAAACTATCGACCTTGTAATAACGATTTTCATCGCCTTTGTACTTTGTCTGGTTTGGTCCCATGGTGTTTCTGATAAGAACCGCACCATCAGCGTCCGCTTGGAATACCAAGTCGGGAGATCTCGCAATCAGGGAGTGAATCATTTCAACTTGTGGGCTGGATTGTGCGCCAGCGTAAATTAAACAAGATTTTGTGCCTTGCATGATGGAACAATGTTGAATCACCACAAGATTGTCGGTATCGGTTTTTCCCAAAAAATGAATGATGGAGTAATGGGGGCCAAAAACACAATCGCTTATCCGAATGCGGGAGTTTCCCTTTTTAATAATCGCATCACATCCCCCACCATCTGGTTGCCTGTAAGAAACAGATTCGGGTTTTCCGATGTCGTTAAGCGGCGAAACAATTTGCTCGAAACCCAGAAAGCAGCAATCTTCAATGTTAATCATCGGCTTCATGTTTTCGGGGGAATCAAGCAGTAGGGATGCTAGTTGCCTGTTCTCACTTTGAACCGCCTGCGCCTGAATGAATTCGCAGCGTCTTAGCAGAAGAGTTTTCTTTCCCTTAAAGGTTATCCCATGCATTTCGGTGTCTGTCGATCGGGCATCGATTGTAATGTTGACATCCTGAATGATGGCATCATCTGAATCGATGGTAAGCGCAGACCAGGCAACGGGGTTGGTGAGGGAACGGGCATCATAACTCAGTTTTATGGTGGGCCTTTTAACGGAGTCCTTGCCTCGGATTTTTATTTGAGCATGGTTGAGGATCAAGCCTGGTTCTTGTTTGTCGTTTTCAGGTGTCAAATCAAGATCTTTGGAAAGTACGATTTCAATTTGCTTGGCGTCCTTGTTTTTTTGGAGCCATTCTTTGATATCTTTTAAAGTTGGTTCTTCCGACTCATACTTGGGAATCAATCCCACTTTTGTTTCCATCGCTGGGTTGTTGATGGGAGTATTATCTCTGGGCTTATTTACACCTGTATCAGGAAACAAAGGCGAATCGTTGGAAGCAGAACGCGGGTTCTTAAAGGGCCAGTTTCCCTCAGTGTTTGTTGCTTTACTTTGCAGAGAATCCATCAATACAAGCACAACTATGATAAATATCCCCGCCAACACCAACGGGTATGTCAGGCTTTGCTGTTTCCCTGCGGGCCTGATAATGTGGCTGCCTAGAACCCTGATCTGTGAATCTTGGGGAGCAATGCCAAGGCTTATTGCAACACTCTCCATCTCGTAGAGCATTTCTTGGGGAGTCTGATACCTATCAATGGGTGATTTTGCCATCATTTTGTCTAGAAGCATTGCGATGCCATCAGGCAAATCTGGAATCAGTACTCTTGGATCAGTGGGTTTAACATGCTGGTGATGGTAAAGCTTTCTCGCAGCAGTACCTTCAGGAACCACAGCATGGCCTGTTAGCAAATGATAAAAAGTGCACCCCAGCGAATAAATATCGCTGCGATGATCCGCATCCCGCGGCTCTAATGCCTGCTCGGGCGAAATATAATCAAAGGTGCCCAGCGTCATTCCGGATTGTGTCAACCCGCCTTCATTGGGCCCAAGTGATCTTGCTAGCCCCATGTCCACTAATTTAACCAAACCTGTTGGCGTTATAATGATGTTGGAAGGTTTGATATCGCGGTGAACAACATTACGACTTGCGGCATGAGTCAGCCCACGGGCAACTTGAATCATGTAAAGCAATGCTTCTTGATAGGGAATGGTGCTGCGTGCAGTCAGTATTTCCCTCAGGTTTTTTCCTTCTATGAATTCAAATGCGATGAAACTTAAATTCTGATCTTCGCCACAATAAAACACCCGGGCGATGTTCTCGTGATCAAGCCGAGCAGCACTTCTCGCCTCTTGATGAAACCTTAAAACATTCTCATTTTCCTTTGCCATATCCGGGGGCAATACCTTGACCGCTACGGTTCTATCCAACAAGGTATCCCTGGCTTTTAAGACCGTAGCCATCCCACCTTTTCCTATGGCCCCGATCAATTCGTAATGCCCGAGCTTTTTGCCTTTGAAAACATCAGGCGAAGGTTCGGACTCCACAGGTTTTACCAACTGAGGCACAGTTCGTGAAACAATGGTGGGGCTATCATCAGTCGATTCGATTGCGGACGAGAATAACAAGGCAGCGGGGTCGGAAGGATCTAAATCAATATGGAGTTTGGGCAGTGGGCCGGGTGTTCCTAGCAGCACTTCCTTGGGTAGTTCTGGATTCGAAGATTCATTATTCATCGAACAAGGGTTCCATTCCAATGCCAACTATGAACTTTAAAGGGCGGCAAAGAATTCCTGCAATGATTATCCTTGATCAACGGGTTAATGCAACCCGGGAATCAAGAAAGTGCAAACACTTAGCTCAAAGATCAAACTTAAAGCAGATTGAAAGTGCCGCGGGTCAAACCCACCTGATTGCTGGCCTTCAAGTTTTGCCAAAGGTTTTTACCATCATTTTTACCCGAAAGGACCGAACCATACCCATCGAGAATCTTATGCACTTCCAAGGTTGATTCCCTGAGGAATTCGATCCTGAAGTAAGTCACATGCATTTCAATAAGCCGCTTCAAATACTCTGCAGCAGATTGGGGCATGGAATTGTAAACCGTATTCCTACAACCCGAATCAACACCAACGGGGAATTCCGCACCAGTGCTGCGATCCTTCAGAGAAACTTTGTGGGTCTCGCATGGCCTGCCACAATCGCGGTGAT
>QWPF01000094.1 GCA_003671255.1 Planctomycetota bacterium
AGATTGTTCCATTATGTCAAGATTCACATTTTTACTCTTAGGTTTGTACTTGTTGCAGGGCGCAACTTGGGCTCAAACCCCTGAAGATCACTTTGAAAAAAAGGTGCGTCCGCTTCTTATCGAGCGTTGTGTTAAATGCCATGGCCCGGAAACTTCCCGCAGTAGTTTAAGACTTGATTCCTACGAGGGCGCAATCAAGGGTGGCAAACGAGGCGCTGCGCTGGTTCCAAATGCACCTGCAGAATCGCTTTTGTTGAAAGTGGTACGCAGGCAGGGCGATTTAAAGATGCCCCCCGATGGACCCCTCTCAACAAGAGAAATTAGCGACCTTGAACTTTGGATCAAGCAGGGCGCTGTCTACCCGAAATCGAATAAAATCGTCAGAGGCACCGCAGAGCATTGGTCTTTCCAACCCATTAAACAACAAAGCATTCCCAAGGTCAAAGATAGTTCATGGGTTCGTAATCCCATTGATGCCTTCATTCTTTCGAAGTTGGAAACAGCAGGCATTGCACCCTCGAAGCAGGCGGATAAGCGTACCCTCATTAGGCGGGTGAGTTTTGATTTGACTGGATTGCCCCCCACGCTTTCTGAAAGTGCACTCTACCTTGCGGATGATTCTGCCAATGCCTACGAGAACATGGTCAACCGTTATTTGGCCTCGCCCGCTTATGGCGAACGCTGGGGCCGCCATTGGCTTGATGTTGCACGCTATGCAGATTCCAACGGATTGGATGAAAATGTTGCCCATGGAAACGCTTGGCGCTACCGCGATTATGTTGTCGAATCTTTTAATAAAAATGTTCCCTATAACCAGTTTATCAGCGAGCAGATTGCAGGCGATTTGCTTCCTTATAAGTCCGATTCTGAAAAACATGCTCACTTGATTGCGACAGGGTACCTTACTCTTGGTCCCAAGGTGCTTGCAGAAGTTGATAAGCAAAAAATGGAAATGGACATCATCGATGAACAAATCGATACCATGGGAAAAACTTTCCTCGGCCTGACTCTCGGTTGTGCAAGATGCCATGATCACAAGTTCGATCCGATTCTTACAGCCGATTACTATTCGCTTGCGGGGGTATTTAAAAGCACCAAAACAATGGAAAGCTTGGTGACGATTGCGAAGTGGAACGAGAACCCGCTGGCGAACGAAAAAGAAACAGCGCAGTTGAAGGAGTATACCGCCAAGGTTGCGGAATCAAAGAAGAAGGCGGATGATTTTTTAGAAGAACAACGCAAGGCTTTGGCTTCAGAGAAAAAGCTTACCCCCAAGGAAATCGAAGCACTGCTTAAAGATGAGCCTAAAGCCAGCTTGAAAAAGTTGCGAGATGCAACTGCTGCTTTGGAAAAAGCTGCTCCTGAGCTTCCCAGTGCAATGGGCGTTACCGAAGGAAAAGTAACCGATGTTGCTATCCATATCCGGGGCAACACCGATCGATTAGGCAAAGTTATGCCGAGGGCCGTGCCGGTTGTTTTGGCTAAAGCCAATGCTCCTGCTTTTTCTGAGAAATCGAGCGGTAGGCTCGAACTTGCAAATTGGATAGCTTCCCCTTCGAACCCGCTTACTTCACGAGTGATGGTCAACCGTGTTTGGCGCTGGCATTTCGGCAGGGGTATTGTTCCCACGCCTGATAACTTCGGATTGCTTGGCACCAATCCCACCCATCCAGAACTTCTCGACTGGCTTGCAAACCAGTTCATCCAATCAAATTGGTCTATTAAAGATCTTCACAAGACTATTATGTTTTCTAATACTTACAAACAAGCTTCCACCTTGATTCCTGCAAGTGATGAAAAAGATTCTTCCTGCAACTTATACTGGCGCTTTGTTCCTAAGCGCCTAGAGGGCGAGGTGCTCCGCGATTCCCTTCTTCAGGTTTCTGATCAGTTAGATAAAACCATGGGAGGATCTCTTCTTCAGGTTAAAAACAGGGCCTTCTTTTTTGATCATACCTCCAAGGATATGACCAAGTACGACTCTAACAGGCGCAGCCTTTATCTTCCCGTGGTGCGCAATAATCTTTTTGTCGTCTTTTCTCTTTTCGATAGCACCGATGCCGCTGTTCCTAATGGTGACCGTGCCAACACCACCATTGCACCCCAAGCTTTATTCTTTCTTAATTCTAAACTAGTACTTGATACAGCAGAGTTGCTGGCGCAAAAAGCTATTCAGAAAACTCCTACCCCCGAAGCGCAAGTCTTGTATCTCTACGAGAATATTCTGGGGAGAACTCCAACCCTTGATGAAGCAAACAGGGCGAAAGATTTTCTCTTTCAAGCTCTTAAACTTTCAGAAAATAACCCGGTCAAAGCAATGGCTGCCTTGGCACAGATACTCGTTTCTTCCAACGAATTCGTCACCCTGCGTTAAATACGGAAGCTGATATGTACTACCCCAATCGAAGAGAAGCACTTAAACAATCTGCAGTCGGCTTTGGCTCTATTGCCCTTGCTGGCTTGCTCGCAGACCAATCCAAAGCTGCTGTTATCGACCCGCTTGCAGCCAAGCCTCCACATTTTACTCCCAAAGCTAAGCGCATGATTTTTCTCTTCATGAAGGGCGGGCCCTCTCATGTGGATACCTTTGAACAGAAAACCATGCTCGATCGCGATCATGGCAAACCATTCCCCTACGATAAACCTAAAGTCCAGTTTGCACCCACCGGCAACCTTCTTAAATCCCCTTGGAAGTTCAGCCCTCATGGGCAGTGCGGCCATATGGTTAGCGAGCTTTTTCCCAATGTTGCAAGGCATGTGGATGATATCTGTTTTCTTCATGGGCTTCATGGCACCAACGCAGCCCATGGCGGGGCATTGCTGAAGTTACATACGGGTAGTGATAATTTCGTGCGCCCTTCCATTGGTTCATGGGTTACCTATGGGCTTGGTTCAGAGAATTCTTCGCTGCCTGGTTTTGTTACCATCTGCCCAACCTTGGCGCATGGTGGAGTCACCAATTGGGGCTCTGCCTTTTTGCCCGCAGCCTATCAGGGCACCCCACTTGGCAATGCTTCGGTTTCTTCCAAGAATGCCCGAGTTGCATTCATCAACAATGATAAAGTCTCTTCGCAATTACAGCAGTTGCAATTGAATGCGTTACAAAAATCCAATCGTGAGTTCATGGATACCACCGGGCCAGATCAGGCTCTCGAAGGAAGAATTGCCTCTTTTGAGTTAGCCTTCCGTATGCAAAATGAAATGCCCAAGGCTGAAGATCTTTCACAGGAATCTGAAGCTACGCGCGCTCTTTATGGCCTTAATGATCCCATCACCGAGAATTTTGGCAGGCAGTGCCTTATGGCTCGCAGGTTCTTAGAGCGGGGCGTTCGTTATGTTCAGGTTTCTCATAGTGATGCGTTTGTGCAATGGGATCAGCATGGCGATTTGAAAAAAGGGCACACCAAAAATGCACTTGAAGTTGATCGACCCATCGCTGCGCTTCTTTATGATCTCAAGCAACGGGGCTTGCTAGAAGACACTCTTGTTTGGTGGGGCGGGGAATTTGGTAGAACTCCTACTGCCCAAGGTAGTGGCGATGGCAGGGATCACAATCCCGAGGGTTTCACCATGTGGCTTGCGGGCGGTGGAGTTAAGGGTGGGTACTCGCATGGCGCAACTGATGATTACGGCTTCTTCGCGGAAAAGGGCAAAGTTCATATTCATGATATGCATGCCACCATTCTTCATTTGATGGGCCTTGATCATGAAAGGCTTACCTTTAAACATGCAGGGCGCGACTTCCGCTTGACCGATGTGCATGGCAGAGTGATTGATGAAGTAATCGCCTAGACTTGGATGTTGCCTACTTGGAAGGAAGAGCCATCTTCGTAGAGAAGAAGTTTTTCGGGCCAGCGAAGTGCAGCAAGGCGGGTAACATATTTTCCCTGGAAGTCTGGATTCGTTCGTTCACGCCAGCGACCCCCTACAGAGTAATCGATGCACATTGAAAAACCAGGCCCGAGGGCTTGTTCCGACATGTGATCTTCAAAAAGCTGGTTGCCTGTGGGCAGGCCGGGTACCATGGTGCGCCAGTAATGACCGAATACGCAGAAGGGTTGAGCTTTGTAATCCATCCACCAGCGTTTGCGTTCTTGTTTGCGGATTTTACCATTGGCTTCGAAGGGCCTAGGTGCCCGTTGCTCTGGGCCACTGGTAAGAACCTTCAAGGGATTATGATTTTGCCTGCGTAGCCCGCGATCGATGTTGTCCATTGCGGGATGGCTTTCGATTTCCCTATCGATACGAAGCATATGTCGTTCAAAGGTTTCCAATGAATTAGGGTCGTTACGAATGAGTTCAATGCAGGAGTTATCCCAGCATGCATGTACAACTCTTAGGTCATCTCTTTCCAAAGCCACGGGAAGGGTTTTGAAAAAGTTCACCATTTCTTCACGCTCTGTAAGATTGACAGTAGCTTGGGGGTGAATGGTGGAAGTATTATCGAGCGATTCGGTTTTGCCCGAGATCCAAGCATTGCCCTGCTTGGTTAACCCGCGGAGAATATTCATTTCATGGTTACCCAGAATACACTGGGCAACGCCTGCTTGAATTAAGCTTTGAACTTTGCGAACAACCGCGGGGCTATCGGGGCCTCGATCAACTAAATCGCCAACAAATGCCAAGCTCCGGCCTTGGGGGTGGCCTGTTGCTGTATAGCCCAAATGCGCAAGCAATGCGTTCAATGCTTCTGCTTCGCCATGCACATCCCCGATGATATCGATGGGGCCTGCAGGCAGCTTTTGAATCAGGGGTATGTCAGTATCAGACCTTCTCAACAAAGGCTCCTAAGCTTCAATCAAGAATAGACTTGCAATATAAGAGATGATATCGAATGAATGGGGTGTAGGTCAAAGCTTGGTTTGAATAATGGTCAAAAAGTTGTCAAAGAGTGCGTTTCCCTTCATAAAAATAATTTTCACTTTTTTTGGGATGAAAACCCTTTTCAGGCGATATTCTCTTGGAATGAAACTTGAAGAACTACAACGCTTTCTGGAACAACATGAAAAATGCCTGATTCTTTACGCTAGGCAATGGTGTAACACCCCCGAAGATATGGTGCAGGAAGCACTTATGGAGTTGGTTCGAAAGCAATTAGATCCCATGCAAAATACTGCTTGGGTTTACACCGTGGTGCGAAATAAAGCGGTCTCTGTAGCTAGGCGTTCTACTAAACAAAAGCCCATGGTTGGGCAAGATTGTGAACCTTGGTTTGAACCCAATACAGGCGATGCAATCGATGCCAATGCTGCCCAGCTTCACCTTCAAGAATTGGATGAACCTATACGAGAGGTTCTGGTTCTTAAACTTTGGAGCGGGCTTTCATTTGAAGAAATTGCGCCCTTGGCGCAATGCTCTAAGAGCGAGGCCCATCGCAGGTATCAACAAGGGCTTGAACTTTTACGAAAAAAAATGGGGTTACTATGAACAACGATTTTGAAAATAAACTTTCGGCACTGACCCCTACAAGCAAAAGCATCAATCGTGATGCCTTGTTCTTTGAACTAGGGAAACAACAAAAGAAACCCAACCGTCAAGTAAGCGCATTTCTTGCAGGTGCAATTGCAGCTTCTTTTCCTTGGTTGCTTTTAACCCAAGTGCAGTCACAAAAAATCGAGACTTCCCCATCACCCAGTGAGCCAACGGTGGTATTGCTCGAGCCTGCAAAATCAGAACCCTATAGTCTTCTTGAGTATCGTAAAGTATTCGAGGCAACAAACGATTTGCCTTCATTGCGTTATGTTGAAGCAAGCGCTGAGATTGAAACCCTCGGCGATCTTCAAAAAGAATTTTCGCTTTATCATCAATAACTTTTTCTACCGGCAATATTAAGTGAACGATATGGGCCTTTTGCAAGGGAGTGTTTTAATGGCTATCAAACTTATTAAAGATCATTCTTCTCAACCTTCAGAGTCGGGCATTAAGTTTATTTACAACAAATCTTTTAATACGAGCAAAGCATTAATGCTTTACCATCCTTCGGATTTTCCTTCTTTCGATTTTTCCGGTTCGTATATGCCTGAAGATTACACAAAGGATATCTCAAGAAGGATGCACTATGCTGGCTTTCATTTTTTCAATGAACTCAATGTTTGCCGCAAAAACTATTGGGAAAAAGCTTATTTTGACCTGAGAAATTTTGTTTTTGAGGGTAACCGTAAATTGGTTTTTAAAGCGGTCAACAAATGGGCTCCCATGCGTTTCATGGCCGATGACAACTCAAGCAACTGTAATATTGTTCTGATACAGGCAATAGCAGCTTTTAATCCTTGGAAAGGAATAAGATTCAGCACCTATGCTTTCACCTGCCTAATGCGTGCTTTATCTAGAATTAATTATAAGAATACTGCAGAAAAAATGGTACAGTGTGAATCTTTAGACCATTTATTTGGAAACAATTTTGATTTTCCTGGCAGTTCTTCGGTTCCAGTTTCTCACACTAACTCACTTGCGGTGCTTTATACCTATTTTTCCAAAGATTGTGATATATTGGATGAAAGAGAAAAATTGATCCTTTTTGAACTATTCGGATTAGGTGATAAACCCCTTACAAGTTTGGAAGAAGTAGGTAAACTCCTTAAACTTTCAAAAGAACGTATAAGGCAGATTCAGTTTATTGCTCTGGAGAAACTTCGTAAAGTTTTAATTCCTAACAATGTGGTTTAATACAAACAGTATACTCAATCCAATTTAACATCTTCGTTTGCAATCATTAGAATCAGGGAGCGTATCATGCACATTCTTTTCAAAACCTCTTTTTTGGTATTAAGCCAGCTTTTGATAACTACTGCCAATGCGCAAGTAGCCCCCGAGGCAAAACCAAATGCCAACACTCCGGTGTATAAACTTAAAATCAAACCCAAAGCAGAGCCTAGTCCCGCTTTGCGATACACCCTTTATCCTGAAGTCAGAACCCAAGTGAATGGTAACGCAGCGCAGGGTTATTACAGAGCGTTTAGTCCGGAATGGATGAGTTATCGCAATGAAAAGGAATATTACAAGAAGCAAGACAAATGGCTTTCCATTTCCTTGAAGGAACTTGATGAAAAAGAAATCCACATCCCTCAGGAAATGTTGACGCAGTTGCATGAATCAGCTTTAAAAACTTATTGTGATTGGGATATGCTTGCCAAGCTTCGCAAGGATGGCATTTCAATGCTTCTTCCCGATTTGCAAGGGATGCGTGAGTTTTCCAGGGCGTTGTCCATTGATTGCAGGGTGCAATTAAAAAAAGGGGAAATCGACAAGGCGCTTGCAGATATCAGAACCGGCCTTACCCTTTCGCGTCATCTGGGCGAAGGTCCAACATTGATTCAAGGATTAGTTGCAGTAGCCGCAGGCACGATGATGTTACCAAGGATTGATGAACTGATCACCCATGAAAAAGCGCCGAATCTGTACTGGGCGTTGACCACACTGCCTCAACCTTTGGTGAATTTCAGCACCGGTTTGGGTGGTGAAGTTCTCATGATTGATAATCTATTCCCCGGAATGCGGGACATGCTTTATTCAGGGAAAGTGACCCCGATTGCTCAGGAAGAAATGATGAAAGTATTCCCGTTACTCGAGCAGATCAATGGCGGGCCGGATAATAAAAGCTCCCTAAAACAAATGCTTGTTCAAGCTGCTTTGGTTCTGAATATTGATGCTGCAAAGAAGGCGCTTCTAGACCACGGCATCACTGAACCCATGCTTACCAATATCACGCCCTTGCAGATAATCTTAATGGCGGAAGTTTTGCACTACGATAAAACCTACCAGAACATGATTAAATGGAACAGCATTCCGTATCCACTTGCAAGGAAGCGCATTAAGGAATTAGATGCAACTATTAAGAAGCCTGAAGCTTCAGTGTTGTCACCTTTTCCCTTGGGAACATTTTCTGCGATGATTCTTCCTGCAGTTAGCAGGGTGATGGAAGCTAGCCCAAAAATGGAAAGAAGAATTGCAGCGCTTCGAATTATTGAAGCTATTCGCATGCAAGCTGCGTTTGATAAAGCTTGGCCCGATTCTCTCGAAAAAATAACCATTGTTCCAGTGCCTGCAGATCCCTTTACAGGTAAAGCTTTTGCCTTCATGAAAGAAGGTAAGAAGATTACAATTACTGCAGTAGTACCTGAAGGAGAAAAACCTTCAGCCCACAATAACTTCACCTATGAGTTGGAACTCGAGGATTAAACGATGGCTTTGCAGATTATGATGGTGGCTTTGGGTTGCGCACTTGGGGGCGTTGCTCGTTTCCTTTTGGGCAAAGGGGTTAATGCCCAACCCTGGGCCAGTGATGGGTTTCCTTGGGCCACTTTGATCATTAATGTTTCAGGTTCCATTTGTCTGGGTATTGTTGCAGAATTTTATCTTGAAAGAGAATCATCCTCCTTTCGCATGGAAACATATCTTCTCTTGGGTACAGGGTTTTGCGGTGGGTTTACTACTTTCTCTAGCTTCAGTCTCGAAATGCTTAATCTCATCAAGGCGGGTGCAATTCTTCCTTCCATTGCCTATGCCATCAGCAGCGTGTTGCTTAGTTTGTTAGGAGTATTCATTGGCATGCATGGTATGAAAGCACTATACCCACCCAATTAATTTGCTACCATACGCTTTGTCTGAAGTAATCTGATTTAAATAACAGGAGTTTGATCTAGTGAATGATACCAGTCGCCAGCAAATATGGGTTATGCGTCATGCTGAAACAGCCTGGAGCTTAAGCGGCCAGCATACCGGGTTGACGGATATTCCCTTGACTGCCAAGGGGGAAAAAGCTGCGAGCGAACTAAAGCCATGGCTAAGCAAGATGAACTTCAGTACGGTGTTATCAAGCCCGCTGACCCGAGCGATGACCACTGCAAAACTCAGTGGGTTGGAATCGCAGGTGCAACCCGAACCCCTGCTTTTGGAGTGGGATTATGGTGCTTATGAAGGCTTGAAGACGGATGAAATCCAGAAGCTGCACCCGGGTTGGGATATTTGGCGTGATGGTTGCCCCAAGGGCGAAAACATGGAACAGGTGCATTCAAGGGCGCAGCAGTTGCTTGAGAAATGCTCGAAGCTCGAGGGTAATATCGCACTCTTTTCGCATGGTCATTTTTCACGATTCATCATCGCAACTTGGCTTGGCCTGCCTGCGCTATGTGGCAGCAACTTTGCAATTCGTGCGGGTAGCGTAACCGTGCTGGGCTATGAACATGCGAACAAAGTGATCTGGAGTTCAGGCAGCTTGCCCGAAGGCCCTGGTGTAGGGCGCTAAGTGGTTTAACTTTTAAAGCGTTGGGTTTATTCTTCGGGGGTAACGGAAGCCCAGAGGTAATCGCCATTCATGCGGGCGATGAAGTCCGCACTGATTTCCTTGGGGCAAGCCGCTTCGCATTCATACTGATTAGTGCAGGCACCAAAGCCTTCATCATCCATTTGCGAAACCATTTTGCGAACTCGTGCAGTGCGTTCGGGCTGGCCTTGGGGTAGCATCCCCAGATGCGAAACCTTCGCAGCAACAAACAACATTGCGGAAGCATTCTTGCAGGCAGCGACACATGCGCCACAACCGATGCATTCTGCTGCATCCATTGCTTTATCAGAAATAACCTTGGCGATGGGCAGTGCGTTGCCATCGGGTGCGCCCCCGACATTCGAGGAAATATAACCGCCCGCTTGGGTGATGCGGTCGAAGGCAGAGCGATCGCAAACCAGATCGCGCAGCACGGGGAAAGCTTTGGCACGCCAAGGTTCGATTACCAAGGTTTGGCCATCGGTGAAGTTGCGCATGTAAGTCTGGCAGGTGGTGCCACGGGTTGGGCCATGGGCTCTGCCGTTGATTACTAAGCTGCAACTACCACAAATGCCTTCTCTGCAATCATGATCGAAGGCAATGGGTTCCTGACCCTTGGACATCAACCCATCGTTGACGACATCGAGCATTTCGAGGAAGGACATATCTGGGAAGATATTGTTGGCTTGGTATTCAACGAAGCGCCCTGCGTCGGTAGGGTTTTTCTGACGCCAAACTTTAAGTGTTAGTTTCATTATTTGTAACTCCTCACTGCAAGGTGGACATTATCGTATGTGAGAGCTTCTTTATGGAGGTGTGGCTTGTTGCCCATGCCCTTGTATTCCCAGGCAGAGACAAAAGCAAAATCCTGATCATTGCGCATAGCTTCACCATCATCGGTCTGATATTCTTCGCGGAAGTGTGCGCCACATGATTCTTCGCGAGCAAGCGCATCTTCAGCAAGCAGTTCTGCGAACTCAAGGAAATCAGCAACTCGGAGGGCATATTCGAGGCCCTTGTTCATCTCATCACCAGAGCCTGGCACTGAGATATTTTTCCAGAAATCTTCGCGGATTGCAGGAATCTGTTGAAGGGCAGTGGTCAAACTCTTTCTGCTTCGAGCCATGCCAATTTCGTTCCAAACCACCTTGCCCAGTTCGCGATGAATGCTAAGCGGACTGCGATTGCCCTTGATGGAAAGAATTTTTTTGATGTTTTCGTTCACATCGTTTTCGCAGCGTTTGAAATCGGGATGAGCAGTGGTTACATCGCCCGGCTTAGTCGAAGCGAGATAATTGGTGATAGTGTAAGGCGCGACAAAATAACCATCTGAAAGCCCCTGCATAAGGGCACTTGCGCCTAAGCGGTTGGAACCATGATCAGAGAAATTTGCCTCACCCAAAACAAACAACCCAGAGACATTGCTCATCAGGGTGTAATCAACCCATAGGCCGCCCATGCAATAATGCACTGCGGGGTAGATGCGCATAGGCACCTTGTAGGGGTTTTCGTTGGTGATGTGGTGATACATGTCGAAGAGGTTGCCATAGCGTTCGCGAATAAGGTTTTCGCCTAAGCGCTTAATGGCATCGGTGAAATCGAGGTAGACGCCTCTGCCGCCTTCGCCAACGCCTTTGCCTGCATCGCAAGCTTCTTTAGCAGCCCGGGAAGAAATATCGCGGGGAGCGAGGTTGCCGAAACTTGGGTACTTGCGTTCGAGGAAATAATCGCGCTCTGCATCGGGGATTTGATCGGGGGTGCGCTTGTCATCTTGCTTTTTGGGCACCCAGATACGGCCATCGTTACGAAGCGATTCGCTCATCAAAGTAAGCTTGGATTGGTAATCGCCAGTCACAGGGATACAGGTGGGGTGGATTTGGGTGTAGCAGGGGTTGGCGAATAAAGCGCCTCGCTTGTGGGCACGATAAGTAGCAGTAACATTGCAACCCACAGCGTTGGTTGAAAGAAAGAACACGGGGCCATAGCCACCTGTTGCAAGC
>QWPF01000095.1 GCA_003671255.1 Planctomycetota bacterium
TTGTTGTTGCAAGCGGTGCAAAAAGTTCGGGAAGCTGCAGCCCGTATGAGTTGTACGAATAATCTAAAACAAATCGGTTTAGCGTTGCATGGTCGTCATGATTCTATGGGGAAGTTTCCAGCAGGATGCGCGCCGTCTGATGTTGATAAATCTGCATGGGGAAGTTCTTGGAAGGTCTATATTCTTCCAGGCATCGAACAAGATGCTATTTTTACCAAGTGGCAACACACCGGTAGCAGCGGCTACAGTAATGGTAACAATATGGCTTTGGTAAATAAAGTGATGATCAAAACTTATCGTTGCCCTTCCTCGAGCGTTCCTGACTTTTATAGTGGCAGTTGGAATACGGGGGAGATTCAAATGAATACCTCTTACACGGGGATTGCAGGGTCGCATTTGACTTCCATTAATAGCACTTGGGCTGGCTCAACTAGTGGCGGCGGGATTTTGGGCGCCAATAGTGCAGTTAGCATAACCAGTATTATTGATGGAACTAGCAACACAATAATGGTTGGCGAGCAAAGCGATCACCTTAGAGACGCTGCTGGCGTTGCGATTCCAGGCCCTTTGGGTCCTATTACTAGCCAAGGCCCTCATGGTTGGACAATGGGTTGTAGCGGTAACGGCTCGGTGCCACCTGCATACAATGGAGAGCGTGCTTTTAACACCAGCACCACAAGATGGTCGATTAATCAGAAAGGTCTAGGCAATAACTGCGGTAATGGCACCTGTGATAATATGGGAAATAACATTCCTTTATCATCGCAACACACGGGTGGCGCAGGTGTTGCAATGGCTGATGGTTCAGTGAAATTTTTGTCTGCGAATATTCCATTGCTTACCTTGCAGTATTTGTCTGATCGAGCAGATGGAAATGTTATACCTAGTTATGATTAGGTTTTGTTGTTTTTATTGGGTTTAGGCTCTGAAATTTGTTTCAGAGCCTATTTTCTTATCAGGAACTATTTTTTAGCTTACTAAGGATGTTTAAAATGATGAGGCTTCTAAGTCTATTTTCTTTTTTTGTAATCGGACTAACTTTGGGTTGTGGCGGTGGTTCTAACTCCCGGATTCCTCTTGAAGAAACACCCGTAAAAGGCTCGGTAACGGTTAAAGGTAAAGCTTTGGCTGAAGGAGAAATCTATTTTGTAGTCAGTGGATATGCCCCTAATGTTATTCCAATCGAGAATGGAGAATACTCAGGTAAGGCAAAAGTGGGAAGCAATCGCATTGAAATTCGATCTTGGAAAGCAGGGCCACCTTTATCAACAGACCCCACCAAGCAACCTATAAAGGTTAACACCATTCCAAGTGCTTATAACGATTCCTCTAAACTCACCGCAGAAGTGCAATCAAAAGGTGAGAATGACTTTAAGTTTAAAGCCCCTTAAGGGTGTCTAATATTTTAAAGATGTGCTTTTTACCGATTGATGGTTCGGGTTTTATGATGAAATTGCCTTATTAGTAATTCCTGTTTTTAAAATGAACCGTGGAAGAATTAGTTATTTGATGAAAGAAGCTCTTTCGATTTGTGAGTCTGTTTTAATAACAGGATTTTCTGGTTTTTGCGGATATGCAACTTGCGTGATCTCGCTTTCTCTTTGGGCTATTTCCCACTCTGCTACCGTATAACCCGCCAAAACCCCACCAACGCTGATTGCAGGCCTTAGATAGAAAGGCCCAAAAAACATCCCCACAATGGATGAACCATTAAGCATGGAGGGGTACATTTTTCGATAGGTTGCTTTTTCCAACTCCCAGTCTTGTTTTGATTTCGCATATGCGAGCATCTCATTCGTTTTTTGCTTCTGTGCCCAAATGGCTATAAAAGGCAGTTTTGAACCTAGGGCATACAAACCCGGATAATTTTGTCGTTGGATTATTTTTGCGTGAGACAATTCAGCCAATATTTCGATGGGGTTATTCGAATTAATATGAAGGGTGTTGGTGTAAGGATCATAATAACTCTTGCCCCAAATGCTGGGTTTTATGATCAAGTAACCAAACCAATTGGCAGAACCTAAAGAATATTTAAACAGAGGATTAATGGCTGCATTTGCTTGTAATCTGTGCCAATCCTCTTTGGGGGATTCTGTTTGAAACTCGATATTAAGCGCTTTTAGATCATTATCTTCAAGGTAATCATTCATTATTTTTAGAGTTGAGGAAGATAAAGGGGCCCGTGCTTGGTTCCAAGGGAAAGAGGCCCTGATGCGCTCCAATACCGTTTGCTTTACAGGAATTTCTTCCGCATTTAAAAGCTCTGTACTTAATAATTTAGGGGTGGGGGAATCTGTTTCATTGCGTGTGATCTCTCTAGTTCTCATTGAAGAGCAACCAACTAAAGCCATCATAATTAATACTAGTATCAAGCGCATTTTATCAACCTTGAGTAAGGTCTGACTCATAATCTTTACCATTTAAAAAGCAAGTGCTTTAGTGGCGAGAAGTTGGGTTGACTGGCAAAGGCCGGAAGGGGCATTTTAAATTGGGTAACTGTTTATCCTTGGAATTAACTTCTTTAATAAGGTGTATTCATCCAATTTGTTAGTGGCCTGAATAGCCACATAATTTTTGAACCTGATTGACATATGGCCATTATTATAAGATACTTTATTAATTCCTTTTATCATCGATTCTTTACAAGAGTTCCGCCATGCAACCACTACCTAAGCATAAAGCGTTTACTTTGATAGAGCTTTTGGTTGTTATTGCAATCATTGCGATTCTAATAGGTTTGCTGTTGCCTGCGGTGCAAAAAGTTCGTGAAGCTGCAGCGCGGATGAGTTGCACTAACAAGCAAAAGCAAATAGCCTTGGCACTTCATAACTATCATGGAACTTTTGGCGTGTTTCCCATGGGGCAGCCGCAAGGGTATGCCACTAGCGGTGGTGGTGGTGTGCTGAAAGATAATGATCGTTCCAATTGGGCAGGGACTATTTTGCCTTACCTTGAGCAGACTGCAATCGGTTCGCAACTTGATTCGTTGTTGGGCGCAGGTGGAAACACTTACACCGCTATATTTTCAACCAATGTGATGTCCATATTTATGTGTTCTTCAGATCCTGCCAGCCCAAAGATTGCAGCTACCGCGGGTAATCCACAGGGGTTTCACATTAACTTTATTACTTGCCATGGGAGTGGTTATGCCACCCCTGCAGCAGACCCCAGAGGCCTTAATTTAGATGGGGTTTTTTACGGGCTATCGAAAGTCCGCATTACTGATATTTCAGATGGTACTTCCAATACCGCCATGGTGAGTGAACTTATTCAGGGAAGTGATTCAATTGCTGGTGGGCACGATGTAAGAGGTCGAATGTGGAATACTGTTCATGCGGGAACAACCTTTTCCACTATTTATCCGCCAAATTCGACTGTTGGGGATAATACGCAAGGTTATTGTGGTGCAGTGCCACGTGCGCCCTGTGGCGCTCAAAGTGCGCTTAATGCTTTTTCATTAGCTCGCAGTTATCATACAGGCGGGGTAAACATGGCACGGGCCGATGCAGGAGTGCGATTTATTACAAACTCCATAAGCCCTGCAACTTGGCTGGCAATGGGCTCGCGCAATGGCGGCGAAGTTATCAACGAACCATAATTTGGGAACTTGTGCATGAAACTCTTAGGTGTTGGTTGTTCTTTGTTGTTATTGATTTCTCTAGGGTGCAATAGTGCAGAAACCCCAGCTGAAGTTTCTGGAACCGTATTATTGGGATCCGAGCCTCTTGCAGAGGGAAACATCATTTTTGAAGCCCTAGATAAAAGCACAGCTCCTGGTGCGGGTATTATTAAAGATGGCAAATACACCATCCAAGTTCTTCCCGGTTCCAAGAAAGTTAAAATTCAAGCCTCCAAGCCTGGTACGAAAATTGACCCTGTGATGAAATCAGCTATGCCTGAAAGCATTTTGGGCCCCGAGTTTAACGATAAAACTACCCTTAAAGCTGAAATCAAACCCGGGAAGAATGAGAAGATCGATTTCCAAGTAAAGCAAATGGGTAAGAAGTAATCACATCTAGGCAAACTTAAAGCAGCCTCATAGCTTTTTTGCTGGACTTCCCCATTCATACCCTTTACAAACAAAGGGTAAATATCACTTTTACCTTTTCGGAGATTTCCATGAATTCTTACCTGATGAAAACCTTGGCACTCGGCTTATTCCTGATTGCCTGTACTTTTTCCAATGCTGCTAGCTTTGAACAAGGCAAACCAAAGATTCAATCCATTGATGTGATTTCTTTCCAGCCTGAAGGCATTTTGCTGATAGGCGATGGCAAAGCTGGGCAGGTTGTATTGATCGATACGAAGGATCGTGAGCCACAAAAATGGACCGCTTCCGTAGTTGATCTTAAGGGTAAAATTGCAGAGCGCCTGGGCGTTGCAGCTAAAGAAATTGAACTGATTCACTTTGCAGTAAACCCTGTTTCAGGGAAAGCTTATCTTGCAATCCGCAAGCAAGATACCAAGAGTCAGCACTTGATCACCGTGGATGGTCAGGGGAAGATTTCCGAATTCTCGCTCGATAATGTTGCTTTCAAAAGTGTTGCATTGCCTAAAGGTTCGGGTGGTGCGATTTCCAAAATCACTGATCTGGCTTGGATGAGCGATCGCCTTTTGGTGAGTGGTGTTGCTGCAGATGAATTTGCCTGCAAGCTTTATAGTGTTCAGCAACCTCTTGAAAAACAATCTGAAGTGATTCTTACCAGCGCTGAAACTTTTCATGTGGCGCATGGCAAATGGGAAACCAAAGCCCCTATGACCGTTCTCATGCCCTTTGAAGAAAATGGCAAGAAGTATCTTGTTGGCGCTTTCTCTTGCACCCCGCTTGTGAAATACCCACTCGAAGCTTTCACCGAGAATGCCAAGGTCAAAGGCCAGAGTATTTTGGAACTTGGATCGGGCAACAAACCCATCCATATGTTCACTTATCAAAAAGATGGTAAGAGCTATGTGCTCATCAACACCTTCCGCTTTCATCATCAGAAAAAACCTTTTGGCCCAAGCCCTTATTGGACCGCTAGGATTGATACCGGTGTTATCAGCGAAAATGCCAACATCAATGAAAAGGCCCTCAAGAGATTGGATAGCAAGGGCGAACCAGGCAGCGAAAAGGTTAAGCTGATCCCGGAATTCCATGGCGTATCGCACATGGATAAACTTGATGCTGCCCATGCGCTTGTTATTTCCGAAGATGATAAAGGTGCCCTTACCCTCAAGGCCTTAACCCTTCCCTAGGATTGATTCTTGAACATGATAATCACCATGATGGCGGCATTGCTGATAGCGGTGCCGCCTCTTTTTCAACCACTGGATAATTCGCCTGGTGTCGAAGTTCGACTGCCTTTGGATGCATCATCGCCTTTGAAGAAAAAAGGTGGCCCTGTTTCTAATGATGATGGAGAGAGTGTTTTTGTTGTTGGGTTGTTCAATGATGAGACGGGGAAAATCGGCGCACCTTTGTTTGGTAAGTACCTAGTTCGAGATGGAGCGTTGGTGTTTATATCGAGTCAGCCATTTTCTCTGGGGAAGACTTACAAAGCTATTCGCACTGATACCAAAGATAAAGAGGTTTCACAATTTAAGGTGCCAGCCTTAAAGGCTCAGGATGCGGTAAGAGTGGTGAAGGTTTACCCTACCACGGATCGGATGCCAGCAAATCTGTTGAAATTCACGATAGTTTTTTCTGGGCCGATGAGGCAGAGCAAAACGATTTTTGATGCTATTGAGTTGGTTGGCCCTGATGGAAAATCGGTGGATGATCCATGGAGGCGCACCGAGCTTTGGAATGATAACGATACTCGCCTGACGCTTTGGTTTCATCCAGGTCGAGTGAAACTTGGGGTGAATCTTAGAGAACAGCTGGGGCCGCCCTTAGAGCCTGGTAAAACTTACACCCTTAAGATACCTAGTGAATTATTGGATGCATCGGGAAACAAGCTTGCGCAGGGGTTCGAGAAAAAAATCATCGCGGGAGCAGAAGTTCGCACAAGGTTGGATGTCAACCAATGGAAAATAACCCCACCCATCAAGCAATCAAAAGCTGCTCTTGCCATCAACTTTCCTTATGTCATCGATCCCTATTTATTTGCAAGAGAAGTGATTGTTGTCGGGCCTACTGGGAAAACAATCGTAGGGAAAGCCTCGATGGGGTTGGAAGAAAAAGTCTGGCAGTTTGTGCCTGATGAAGCTTGGCAGTTGGGGGAATACTTCATTCGTATAGGTTCAGAAGTTGCAGACCTTGCAGGCAATACGATTTCACGGCCTTTTGAAGTGAATTTAGAAACGCTTGAGCCACTTGCTGGCGTACAAAAACTAAAATTTCTCGTTAAGTAGACAGTTTAATAAGCTGCTTTGAAAACCTCTAAAGCAGCAGCCTAATTCCTAGCCCTTCATGTCCTACAAGCCTGAAGCGCAAGCGAAGGAAGCATAAGCAAATGTAAAAGGATAATTGACAAACCGTCGCTAACGCTTCCGGCTCTGAAAGAAATCTTCCTTAGCGTCTTAGCGGTGAGAATGCTTTTAAGAATTTTTACCCGGAAGAAGCACAAGATGCCATCCACTATGATTTCTTTCGGCTCTAATTAAATCATTTCAGAAGTCAGCGTTAGTAACCCAGGCAATCGTCTGGAGACTTTTTCATTTCTCTTATTCTGTTTCAGAAGAAGCGAGCATTTCTTGGAGTGTTTTTTCAATGCCTTCTGCGATTTCATCTAAAGGCAGATGATTCAAACTAGATTTATAAAAAGGGTTTTGCAATTCAATCCCGATTTGATTCAAGGAAACCAAAGGTACAAGCCAGTCTGTTTCCATCCTGTGAAGCAATGCAAAGGGTAAAGTAATAAGAAATATGGCAACAAATCTTCGGATTTTAATGTTGCAGTGAATTCACTCGAATGGGTACACTGCTGAAATGTGCTTGGCCCACAACATACTGGGAATTCTCCACTTGAACCAGCTTGAAAATTGCACACGGATATCCATCACCTCGACCGCAGCTCGTTGGAGTTGGAAGATTTTTGTAGTCCTTGCATGCTTTGCGGTAGCCATTGCACCCACCATGGCAGAAGCCCCCAACTACCTGATTGAATCCGAAAGCTTTCCTTTCCAACCAACCCAGGAAACCGATCCCGAGGTTTGTGAATTTGCCCTGCATCGGCCAGTCTGTTCGTCACGGTTTTTTGATTTGTCTTTCCAGCATCCACTTCGCACTTTTCAACCAACCTTTGCCAACATCCAATTCAAAGTGGTTGGTTCTCCCCCTGCTTGGAATTCCCGTGCTGCCTTTCATATTATTTTGCGCTGTTAAGATCCTTTTCTATATCCCGTAACATCCGGGCAAAGCGCGCGAACCAGAACGCTTAAACATCGTGTGGGCAACTTGTACCACATCGAAAAAAACCGAGATTCTCCCAATCCAATCTTTTGTACTCAGAAAGAAGTTAACTACCGACCATGTCAAAATTTAACATTGTCACGATCTCACGGGATTTAAGCGCAGGGACGGTCGTCTTCCTTGTAGCACTGCCCCTTTGCCTGGGAATTGCTCTGGCCTCGGATGCTCCACCCTTTGCGGGAATTTTATCTGGTATTATCGGCGGGATTGTTATTGGACTTTTAAGTGGTTCGCACACAAGTGTTAGCGGGCCTGCCGCCGGGTTGACAGCAATAGTAGCCCTGCAAATCAAGGATCTGGGCACATTCGAGGCTTTTTTACTGGCCCTGTTATTCGCCGGGCTGATCCAGATCTGCCTGGGAATGGTGCGCGCCGGGGTTCTCGGAAGTTTCTGCCCGTCAAGCGTGATCAAGGGATTGCTCGCAGCCATCGGCGTCATCCTAATTCTAAAGCAGATTCCCCATGTCGTTGGGCATGATAGTGATCCAGAAGGTGACATGTCCTTTTTTCAGTACGATCATGAAAACTCCTTCTCGTCTATTATCGCCATGGTCGACGACCTTCACCCAGGGCCGGCAATCATAGGCATGCTGTCGATAATCCTCTTGGTGGCTTGGGAGAAAGTAGCCTTCCTCAAAAAATCCAACCTTCCTGGGCCTTTGGTGGTTGTCTTCCTGGGCATTAGTTTCAAGTGGCTGTTTGAATGCATTGATGAGTCGCTGGAAATAAGTGCAAATCATTTGGTCAAGGTACCGATTACGGAAAATGTAAACAGTTTTATTGGCCTTCTCAGGTCGCCTGATTTTTCCCAGTGGGACAACCCGGCAGTGTACTCTGCCGGGATTATACTGGCTTTGGTGGCATCGCTGGAAACCCTTCTCAACTTGAATGCCGTTGACAAATTGGACCCCCAGCAACGCACTTCCCCCCCAAATCGGGAACTTATTGCCCAAGGGGTTGGCAACACCATACTCGCCATGATCGGCGGTATTCCCATGACCTCCGTCATCGTCCGCAGTTCGGTCAACATTAACGCCGGGGTCCAGACCAAATTATCCGCCATCTTCCATGGCATACTGCTTCTGATTTGCGTCCTGTTTTTTCCCATGATTCTGAATATGATTCCACTTTCCTGCTTGGCGGCAATACTTCTGGTAACAGGGGTAAAACTTGTCAATCCCCTTCTGATCAAACGCATGTGGGACGAAGGCCGCTATCAGTTCCTACCTTTCCTCATCACCCTTTCCGCAATAGTTCTAACCGACATCCTGAAAGGAATTCTGATTGGATTGGCTGTTAGCATTACCTTTATTCTGAGTAGCAATCTCCGCCGACCTATCAAACGAATCATGGAAAAGCATCTGGGGGGCGAGGTCCTGCACATTCTATTGGCAAATCAGGTCAGCTTTCTCAACCGATCAGCGCTGGATCAAACCTTGCGGGAAGTTCCCCGTGGCGGACATGTGTTGATCGACGCAAGCAATTCCGATTACATCGACCCCGACATTTTGGAATTGATACGCAACTTCAAGGAAGAGGTCGCTCCTGCTCATGGTGCCCAAGTCAGCTTGCGTGGCTTCCGCCAAAAGTACCTGCTAAAGGATGAGATTCAGTTTGTGGATTACTCCACTAGGGAATTGCAAGATTCACTTTCTCCATTACAGGTTTTGCAAATTCTCCTGGAAGGAAATGAACGCTTTCGAACCAGGCAACGGCTAACCCGTGACTTGGGCAGGCAACTTAACCGTGCAGCCATGGGCCAGCACCCACTTGCAGTCATTTTAAGCTGTATCGACTCGCGCAGCCCGGCCGAGATGATTTTCGATCAGGGCCTCGGCGACATTTTCAGCATTCGGATCGCCGGAAATGTGATCAGTCCAAATATCCTGGCCAGCTTGGAATATAGCTGTGCGATTGCGGGAGCGAAATTGATCCTCGTGGTTGGCCATACGAATTGCGGTGCGGTCACTGCAGCAGTGGACCTGGTGGGTGCCTCGGCCAATCCGGAACAAGCAACCGGCTGCCAGCACATGAGCCATATCGTTAACCCAATCCAACATGTAATCGATTTGCCAAGCTGTCAGCAGATGGCCGGTGCCACTCAAGAAGAAAAAGCCGCTTTTGTGGACGAGGTTTCAAAAAAGAATGTGCTGCGAATCGGTAGGGAAATCCCCCTGCAAAGCAAAACAATCCAAAAACTGGTTGCCGAAGGTCGTATCGCCGTCGCCAGCGGCTTTTACAATGTCGCAACTGGTGAAATTCAAATAATCGCCAAATCGATGGATACGAACAATATCCATGAATAGCTTGGTAACCATGATAAAACCTGAACAGGACTGTTTAGGAAAGAGCGGGTTTCTATTTTGAAATTCCATTTCATGACAAAAGAGCTTTGGCAAAATGCCCCAAGGCTGGACAATGTGGCCCACTCTAGAATCTTTTAACCAAGGAAATTCTATAATTATCAGAACTTCAACCATTGCTGCATTGCTATCCGGCCTTATCTGAACACTTCCCGGTTCCGGCACAGGCACTATCATCACTGTTGTTTATTTGACTAAACAATAAAAATGATTGCTAAAATGTCTAATGTTTTCTGAGATTCCCTTTGCTCCATAATCTCCATTTATGATTTCTTACTTCCTTCGCGCCCTTAGCCCCGCGCCTTTGTCACCTTCGCTTATGCGGAGGTCTAGTCTTTTGTCTGCCTGTATATTTCTGGATTCCCCGCTTTCGCGGAGAATGACGGCAAGAGGGAGGTCCGCAAAGAGCACAAAGAAGCAGTAGCTTATTCCTTTGCCTTGCATGTCCTACAAGCCTGAAGCGCAAGCGAAGGAAGCATAAGCAAATGTAAAAGGATAATTGACAAACCGTCGCTAACGCTTCCGGCTCTGAAAGAAATCTTCCTTAGCGTCTTAGCGGTGAGAATGCTTTATGCCTAAGAGCTTTGATAAAGCACAGCAAGGTGATGCCAGCCTGAAGAACTGGGAATGAGTTCAGAAGCTTTTTGCAATTGTTCGAATGCGATCTTTTCCTGCCCTAATCTTAAATGCGCCAGCCCTCGATTAAAAAATGCAAACGGCTCTGCGCCTAGTTTATCCCAAGCTTGTAGTGCTTTTGCATGATCGCCCATGGCCCAATAGTTCGCACCTAATTCATTCTGAACTGTATCAACGCTTAATTGGTCTTTAATGGTATTTAGTAGCGTTGATGCTTGGTCATGCCTTCCAGCAAGCCTGCAAATACCAACGCTGATGAGTTGTTTTTGTAAGTTCCCTTTAGACCATCCTTCGAGTTCGGGCAAAGGCAGCAGAGTTGACCAACCTGTTTCTTCACGAATAAAATTAGAAAGTTCGATGGGGTTTCTTACTGCTTGCGGGAAGTGCCCGCTGGCTAAAGGAATTCCAAATAGAGCTGGCAGGCTAAAGAGCAGCGATTGCCAACCTGGTGGCGCTGATATATTTGCAGTTCCCGCCTTGGCATTAGTGAGGGTAGGAAAAACACTATCTTTCCATGCGGGGATTGGATCGATCCCCACATCGGATAGGGTACCATGCGGTATGGCTGTTTCTGAGGCTGAAGGCGACCCCAACCCCTGTTCAAAAAGATTGATTTGTTGCTTTAAATGCGAAGCGAATAATTCGCCTAAAGCTTTGTTATCTAACGGTTTGCTGCTGTTCATCATGTTATTAAAGTACTCAAAAGTTCGAAGGTTACACCCTAAGAACGGCAATAACCATTTTACTTGCGCTTTAACC
>QWPF01000096.1 GCA_003671255.1 Planctomycetota bacterium
AGTACTTTGAATCAAGATTTCCATACCTACTGCAGGTAAGAATAAGTCTTTGTTTTCATCCCAAAAATGAACCTTCATATCAAAAACTACAGGCGAAAATCCTGCCCTGTTTGGTGAACTCTCCACGGTTAATGAGTTGGTAAACAATCGCAATTCCACATCATCGGTTAACCCATACCTAAGCAAGGTAGGGGTGCTGTAAGTTCTTGGATTGGAACTCCCCTTCCCTGCAACGGAAGGCGTTGTCTCGAAATAAGCCATTCCTTTAGGAAGCGTGTAAGGGCTATTAGGGAAGTTGGCAGAATCGGGCCCTGGCTCTCGAATGTTTGGTTTTTTAAATGTTACATCTGGCTTGGGAATCAGGAACTGTGAGAAGCGGTAAAGAAAAGTGGGATCTCCCTCGTCTTCCTTAGGTTCTTCTTTTTTCGCACCCTCAGGCGGTTGGGCAATGGAGGTGCTTGCACCTAAGCATAACGCCAAGATTATAAAAAATCTCATACTGTGTTTCTTAACCTTATCTCCCATCATCGGCCCCCTATGGCGAAGGCTTATAAATTAAAATCGAGGATGTGCAAGAGTAAGAAGGGCAAAAAATACAATTACAACCTTACTAAAAGTGATTCAAACAACCTATTTTATCAGTGATGAAGCTACTTAAGAGAGTGCCATCCTTAAGGCACCAAGTGCGGGTTCATGCACCAAGGTAAGTAACCCGACTTTAATATCCATTTTTTCTAGATGTGCCAATAACGCTTGACGAAAAACATCACTCTTACAGATAAGGGAACCCGCAAGAGTCAAAGGAACCATTTCATCTTTAAGATTCATCTGTTTGTGAACTGCCCCGACACACGAAGCAAGCTGACCCGCTTGATCATTAATCAAACTGCTGGCATACATATCACCCAAGCCATGGGCGTGAAGTACTTCGATTGCAAGATTTGCAATCATGGATTTATCAAGTTTATCCTCGTGGAGTAGTGCGACAATTTCAGTGGCATGAACAATCCCTAGGTGTGCAAGAATCTTATCCTGGAGGGGGCTTTGTTTTTCTCTACCATCTGCGAAGTGGGTGAGTAATTTCAACGCTCCCATACCCAAGGCATAGCCACTGCCTTCATCCCCAAGAACACTTCCCCAGCCGCCCGCACGAAAAGATTCTCCTTGTTGATTTTTACCAAGCACGATGGAACCCGTGCCTGAAATCACAGCTATGCCCCATCCTTCCATCAAGCCTTCTTCTAAAACCAGAGAGGCATCGGTGCTGATGATCACTTTGCCTGCAAGAGATGCGAGCGCAATCTGCAGAGCGTTCTTTTCTTCGTCTCTGCCTGCGCCTGAAATTCCCGCAGCAAGGAATCCAACCTTGGTAAAAGGAATGCCAGCATCCTTAAACGCAAGTTTAACTGCATCATGAATAGCTCTGGAAGCGTTTGAAAAGCCCACAACTCTGGGATTGGAAGCTTGAGAAACACCACGGCCTAAGATACTGAAATCTTTTTTACCCCTGCGCGCAAGCACTGCAACCGTCTTCGTTCCTCCGCCATCCACTCCCACAATTAAATTTGCATCGATTTCCAATGCGGGGGTTTTGTTGGAAATGGTTCTCCGAACCACACCCTGATTTTCCAATAACCTAGCTCGTGCAATATCAGGTTCTACTTTAAGCTCATGGGCGATGATTGCGGTTTTCAGCTCACCCGAACAATCCAGCAAAAGTGTTTGAGCTTCTTGTTCCGCCAACCCGGTGGCATCCCTGAGAATCCGGTTGGCACGAGCTTTAAGCTTCACATTCGATGCCTTCAAATCGACCATGAGGTTGCCAAAAGTTTTTCCAAGAGCCACCATTACCCCGGTGCTGATCATGTTCAAAACCAACTTGGTAGCTGTGCCTGCCTTTAACCGGGTGGACCCCGTAATGATCTCTGGGCCAACAACCACGGCAAGAACAATATCTGCATGTTGATTGATTTCTGCATCGGGAGTGCAAGAAAAAGCAACGGTAAAAGCACCTGACATTTTTGCGAATTGAAGTGCGCCCAAGACATACGGGGTTCTGCCACTCGTTGCAATTCCCACCACGCAATCATTGGAGTTGAGAGCTAAGTTTTGCAAGTCGATACGACCAAGGTCGGGATTATCTTCAGCACCCTCAACCGCAGTAGTCAAAGCTTTTTCGCCCCCTGCAATAAGCCCGATAACTAAACCGGATGGCACACTAAAAGTAGGAGGGCATTCAGAAGCATCAAGCACACCAAGCCTGCCCGAAGTTCCCGCACCACAATAAATTAATCTGCCCCCCTTTCGCATCCGAAGTACGATTGCATCAATCACCGATGCGATAACATCTGCATGATCAGCAATAATATCAGGGATTTGCGCATCTTCGCCGCACATCAGTAGCACGAATTCTTTAGAACTCAACAAATCGAGATCATTGGATTTTGCGTTTTTGAGTTCAGTAGCCAGATGATCCACAAGTTTCTCTCTCTTCTTACAAAGCTTATCTAGATTTCAACAATGGGTTAACGAACAAAGCCATAAGCACGGTGGTGATTGTTCCAATGGGCGCATAAAAGGGCCAAGCAACAAAAGCATTACCTAGGGCAGCAGGAATATAAACCGCAAGAACCGCAATAAACCCAAGCACCATTCCAATCAATGCAGCAACTGAAGATACAGGAGTATTCATAGTCCCGAGCAGGAACAAACCCAAAACCATGCCTGTGGTTAGGCCTGCAATGGAAAGCACCTGATCCACGATGCTTCTTGGGCTGTCGATTTGCCACGCTATCAATGCAACACTAATCTGCGCCAATCCAAATAAGATGGTGAGTAACCTAGAAACTGCAAGGTATTTACCATCGGAAAGATTGGGCCAAAGAGGTTTATAGAAGTCAGCAATAGCAGCGGAAGCAGAACTGTTAAGCGAGCTGGAAAGGGTGGACATTGCAGCAGCAAGCACTGCAGCAATAACAAGCCCAATAACGCCCACGGGAAGTTTTTCGACAATGAATCTGCCAAAGACTTGATCATTGCGAATGCCATCAGGTAAAGGCCAAGAACCGCTGTTTGCCAGAACAAACAACCCTGCGCCAATCAAAAGGAAAAGAAGGAATTGAAGTGCAACCACCACGCCACTAGCAACCAAAGCAATTCTTGCATGATTGAGGTTGCGCGCGCAAAGATAGCGCTGAACCATGATTTGATCTGCACCATGGCTTGCCATGGTGACAAAAGCCCCGCCCACCAATCCAGCCCAAAGGGTGTAGGGTTTTGAAGCATCGAAAGAGAAATCAAGCCATTGTAATTTATTCGTTTGGTTTGCAGCAGAGATAAAGCCCTGCCATCCATCTGGAATAAGGTTGAGAAGAATGAAGCCTGCGACAAGTGCGCCAGCGGAGTAAATAAGGAACTGAATAAAATCGGTCCACAAGACGGCTTGCATGCCGCCTAGATAGGTATAAACCAAAGTAACAACACCCATGATGAGGATAGAAAGCCCCATACCCCACCCGGTGAATTGCTGCAATAACAACGCAGTGAGAAAAAGCCTGAGTCCATCAGCAATGGTTCTTGTAAACATAAATAAGAGTGAAGCAGAGCGCTGCACCCGCGCATCGAATTTTTTTCTGAGCACCTCGTAGGCACTGATGTATTGCCCCTGAAAATATCCAGGCAGCAACACCCATGCTATTACCATCCTGCCTATCATGTAGCCCAGAGAAAGCTGAAGAAAGGTAAGATTACCGTTGGAAGGGTTAAACGCTAAACCGGGCACGCTTAAAAAGGTGACGGTACTGGTTTCAGTTGCAACAATGGAAACGAGAACAAGAAACCAAGAGACCTCACGCCCGCCAACAAAATAAGTCTGGATGTCTTTCTGCCCTTTACGAAAGCATGCGCCTAGCAAAGTGGTTCCAGTAAGATAAACAACAATGATTGCAAGATCAAAGGAGTGCAGCGAGTAAGAAAAGCCTGAGGGTTCCATAAGAGTGAATTACTCAAGATAAATGAGAAAAGGCTTGCGATGGAAAAGAAAATCCGCTTCTTCCTCCGCCCACTCTGCAATGATATCACGCCAAGGCATGCCCGATTGCAATTGCATCCTCTCCCGATCACTGCCAAAGAGTAAATCAATTGCTAATTTATCTTTGATAAATTCGTAGGGTTCAATGCGCCATGCAAAGTGCTTGCCCGATAGTTCGCGCATGTGGTGCAATAAAGCCAGGCTGGTGCGAACAGGTTGGAAAACAGCACGATCAGTAACATGAAGCTCGACTCCGCCACATTGCTCGCCCTGCCATTTTTGAAATGTCGGTTTGAAAGACACAGGCCGGAAGGCGACTCCAGGCAGGTTCTCTTTACTCAAAACAGTGGCAACTAGATTGGGATGCAGGAAAGGTGCACCACACATTTGAAAAGGATGCGTGGTGCCACGCCCTTCAGAAAGATTCGTGCCTTCAAGCAAACACTGCCCCGGATAAACAAGCGCGGTGTCGAGTGTGGGCATGTTCGGGCTAGGCATAACCCAAGGCAATCCAGTCTCATCAAAATACATGCCCCTTTTCCAACCCTCGCAAGGCACTACCTCTAACTCCCCATCCAACTCTAATTCTTCCTTGTAAAGGATTGCGAGTTCCCCAATCGTTAAACCATGGCGAATGGGGATGGGATGCACCCCAACAAAGCTAGACCATTCTGGAAGAAGCATTGGCCCCTCGACCAAAAGGCCCCCCAATGGGTTGGGCCTATCCAATATCATAACCGCAACATCTTTTGCAAATGCGACCTGCATTGCATAAAGCATGGTCGCTTGAAAAGTGTAATATCTGCTGCCCACATCAACGAGATCGATCACCAAAACATCAAGATTAACAAGGTCTTCATTAAGGGGATGGAGCGAAGCTTCATCATTTCCATAAAGGCTAACCCATTTCAAGCCATCGGTTCCCTGCGCAATGCTGACGGATTCCAAATCCTGAGCGTGGGCAAAAAACCCATGCTCGGGTGTGAACACCACTTTCAAACCCGTCTGCAAATGATCCAAAAAAAGTTGAAGTGTGGGCTTGAGTAAAGAATCGCAAGCAGGGGCGTGGGTGATTAACCCAACCCGCTTGCCCTTCAAGCACGAAAAACCATCTGCAATCAAGGCATCAATGCCTGTGGTTACTTTAATTTTTGTCATAAAGTTTAACTACTTAGGTAGAAGCACCTGTACGGGGCTCATGAGATAACCAAAGAGATTTCTTATATCTTCGGGCTTTAAAGTTTCAAGTAAATTTTCTGGCATGGGTGAAACATTCAAGGGCTTGATGGAATCAATATCTTCTGCGAGAACGGTTTTTTTCTCGGTAGGTCCAATCACTTCCACCGCCTTGTTCGCCCTCTTAAACACCAAACCCGTCAGCAATCTACCATCCTTCAAAGTTACCGCAGACATGCGATAATCTGCAGCTACGGTTGCGTTGGGCTCTAATATATTTTCCAACAGATACTCAAGATTCGATCTTTGCGAACCTGTAAGATCGGGCCCAAGGTTGCCCCCCTGGCCAAACAATCCATGACAGTTTGCACATACCTTTTGGAACAACAACCTGCCCTGCACTAGGTCCACCTTTTCCTTATTAGAAGCTTCCAACTGGGTTCTCAGCTTGGCGATTTGTTCTTTCTTCTTCTCGGTGGGGATGCGCACCTCGCCCCAGGTTGCGGAAAGTTTTGCATTAAGCGCAGTATCATTGAACGCAGCTATCTGCCTAGCATGATACGCAGTGATCACATCACGAGGCACCTTGCCCTCGCCCACAGCATTTAAAAGTTCAGTAGCGTAAGCAGGGCGCGAGCAAAGAGTATCAATTGCAGCTTTCCTCGCTGCGGGATCCAACCTTCCAAACTGGCTCATGATCAACTTCGGAGTTTCAGGAAGATTGAACGATGCCAGACCGCGGATCGCAGCCTCTGATACACTTCGATCATTTACTAATTTAGGAAGTATCTGCTCTATTCCCTTCGCTTTATTTTCAACCAAAGTGGAAATCGCAGCAACCCTTGCCCCCGCACTCTCTTTACTATCACCTGCAATTTTCATCACCTCACCCAAAGCTCTGCCATCGCCAAACACAATTGCAATTTCACGCCCTAACTTCACTGCATCTGCATCCTGCGATGAAGCAAGCCTTGTTGCAAAGGTATTCCAAGCTTCAGGCGCTTTCGCTTTCCTTCTGCCTCGTAAGCCATCTTGCAATCCAAGTGCAATTTCTTTCTGCATACTAAGATCAAGCGAGCCCGCCAAAAGCAAAAGCTCATTCATCGCCTTGGGGTTGGTATCAATTTCCTCTGCAAGAACCCTTGCAACAAAAGTGCGATGCTTGCCCATAGCGCTAGCCTTTGCAAGCTTCACCCCAAAAGAAGGATCCAAACTTACCGTAGGCTCAATTCCATACCAAAGCATCAGAGGTTGATTATGATCATTTTTATCTTCACTCCTTGCTGAAAGTGCCAACGCAAGATTCCCTCGGGAACCCACAGGAACCTTTTGCAATACACTCGCCAAATATAACCTGACCAATGCAGACTTTTCACCAGGTGCAATCTTTTCCAAAGCTGAAAGCGCCTCTCCAGAAATGCCTTCATCCTCCATCAAAAACCGGACACCCCACGACCTTACCTGCTCGTCTTCCGAATCCAACAGCGCGAGTATCTTCTTTGCATCCAACGCTGAAATCGCATAAAGCATCCATAAAGAACGCAGCTTATGATTCGATTGCTTTACCTTTGCAAACATCGAATTGAGTTTCTCTTCCGCATCCTGCATCTTCATTCCCAATGCTGCACGCTCTTGCAATATCCTTCGTGCCTGACGGAATTGCCATTCATTCGCACTTGAAACAAACTCGACAAGCTCGAGGTTGCTCATTTTCGAAAGGTCTGCAGTGGGCTTCTTCTTCATCTCGCCATGTGTGATTTTGTAAATCCTACCCGAGTTGCGATGCACCCCATCGTTTTCATGGCATTCACCAACATCAGACCAATCGATGATGAAAACACCACCATCAGGGCCATAACAAAGTTCAATCCCCCGAAACCAAAGATCGCCCACATTCATAAAGTCAGGTTCATGGCGGGCAACAAAACCGTTGCCATGGGCCTCAATTCGATCTGCGTTGATGCGTCTGCCATGAAGGTTGGCAGTAAAAGCTTTGCCTTGATAATCAGCAGGCCAGTTATCGCCTTGATAGATCATGAAGCCACAATGCGCATGGCCGCCACCCGCTTTATCGGTAGTCGGTGTAACGCCTTTATTGCGGATATCGCTCCAATTTTCAACACGATCCCAATGATAATGATCCGCATGTTGATCAATCAGTTCGAAAAGACGCGGGTTAAAATGTTCGCCAAACATACGCTTGAAATAAGCCCCGGGAATGGAATGCCAGAAATGGCCGATCACGGTGTTGATGAAAAAAGCATTGCCATGGGCATCCCAATCAAGACCCCAAGAGTTGGTCCCACCTCTGCAAACGACCTCGAAGATCTTTTTAGTAGGATGATAACGCCAAACCCCACAGTTGATGGGAATGCGCTTGCTTGCAGGGGTATCGGGCGTGCCAACAAAAGAGGTGGTAGTGATGCCATGCCTGCCGTATAACCAGCCATCTGGCCCCCAAGCAAGCCCGTTAACAATATTATGCCTGATGCTGTTGTTATCAAACCCATTGAGGATGATCTCGGGCTCACCATCGGGTTTATCATCGCCATTGCGATCAGGAATGAAAAGAAGATTGGGCGCACAAAGCACCCAGACGCCACCAAAGCCGGGCAGGGCACTGGTGAGGTGATGGCCTTGATCCCAAAACACCGTGCGCTTGTCATGCACACTATCGTTATCGGTATCTTCCAGAATCACGATGCGATCTTTCAGGGTGAGATCAAAATTGGTTTTGGTCTCTGCATAGGTAAGGCACTCGCTAACCCAAAGCCTGCCTCTGGAATCAAAAGTCATATTAACGGGCTGGATCACTTCGGGTTCATGGGCAAACATTTGCGCCTTGAAACCTGGGGGCAGTTTGACGCTTTTCAATGCTTCTTCAGGGGTGGAAAGTTTATCTTTGGGGTTCTGCGTATCGGGGATTGCAGTTTGTGCATATGCACTCTTTGCAACAACAAACACCAGCAATAATTGACACAAGAGCCTGATGAATCGCAACATGATGAATTTCCCCAGATAGCCACGAAAACTTTAAGCGTTGATCATAAGGGAAAAAGAGATGCGGGTGAAGAAAATTAAAGCCTTCATGGCATATTGATTCATTAACCTTCAGGGTTGTCGAGAATAGCTTGAAGGCGCTGAGCAAGCAGAGGGGGCAGTTTAGAAACCAAGTTGGCATCCACTAAGCCCACACCAATAAAATCCCGTATATGAGTTCGGTCTTTATCCCTATAGGAAACCAGCTTCATTCGAACCAATGGCTCCAATGCAATCACCCTAAGTGAACCTGCAGCCTTGGAATCATCAACATCCGGGCTAGGGAACTCGTGCTCCTGTCTAATCTTTTCGTTTGCAAAAAGAATATGTACAGCGTCCCGGGCCTTAGCGCCAGGCCCATCTAAAAACATATCCAAACCCGAGGTGTGCATGTAGACAAAACCAATAGATTCAAGTGCAGCTTTGGCTTTGGGAAGATCTTCCCGCCTTAACATGATATCGACATCCTGAGTATTTCGCACCGCAGCCTCATCCACCTCACTCACCAAAGATGCAACCGCATTACCCCCTGCAACTGCATAAGGAATGCCCGCCTCGGCCAAGGCTCGGGTTGATCGCAATAATCGGTCGCGTACTTTTTGCACTGCGGTAACCATCCTTTCCAATGCTAACTCACTAACAAGATGCGTGTTCACGATATCGCCCTGAGTTTTAAGAAAGGATAATAATAGGATCCAAAAGATTATCTTATCAAACTAGATCGTAATCTGAAATAGGCGAATCCATAGCTTAACTATCTAGCTTAACTGGCTGACAGTGCGGGCATCACCAGTAATAATAGGCCTTGGCCTACCTGTGGGATCCATCCAACTGGATTGCAAATTGATATCAAGATGATCGAACACCGAAGCTGCAAGATTGGAAGAAGCGATCGGGTTTTCTTTGATGCCATAACCCTTGGAATCGGTTGCACCTATCACTTTGCCCTTGGGCATTTCGCCACCATAGGCAAGCATGGACATAACATTAGTCCAATGATCACGGCCTGCATTTTTATTGATGACGGGGCCTCTGCCAAATTCACCCATCATGTAAACAAGAGTGGAATCTGAAAGCCCACGCGCTTCAAGATCAGAAATGAAAGTGTGCAATACCCGGTCAACCCTAGGTAGCAAAGGCTTGAGGCCTTTCACAATACCGCCCCATTTCACTTCATCGCCATGATGATCGAAATAACCCCAAGCACCACTAACAACGATGAAGGTAACACCCGCTTCTAAAAGTCTGCGAGCCAGCAACGCTTTTTCACCAATGCTATCGCGCCCATAAGTATCACGCAGCTTTTCCGATTCCTTATCAAGATCAAACGCCTGCTTGGCTTTACCCGTAAGCACTAGATCCATGGCTTGAGCATTGGATTGATCCATCTTTTCGAGCGTGCCATTGGCATCGAAGGTGCGTTGCAATTTATCAAAGCCCTGCCTTAAGCCATCCCGATCGCGCAACGATTCTATATTTAATCCCTCAGGAAGATTAAGCCTGCCTGCAAGTGTTGAACCTTGTATTGGTTCGAATGCACCACCCATATGCCCCGCACCCCAGACATCCGCTTTTAACGAATCCGCAAGGGCAACAAAGGGAGGCAACGATGGATCGTTTGATCCATGAAACTTGGCAGCAATCGAACCCATCGAAGGCCAGCCATCGCCATCGCGATTACTATCAACCCTGCGGGCAAGGTTGTTTCCTGCCTGCATGGTAATCGGGGTATGGTTACTGGCTTTGCAATCGACCGAACGAAGTATTGAAAGTTTATGTGCAATCGAAGCCTGCAGGGGCAGGTGTTCTGAAAACCTAACGCCTGGTATGGTGGTCTGGATGGTGGAAAAGGGACCGCGCACTTCCGCAGGGGCATCGGGTTTGGGATCCCACATATCGATATGGCTAGGGCCACCCGAAAGCCAAAATAGCACAACAGCTTTCTTTTTATTACCCGGGGCAACACTTGCAGCAGGCGAAAAACCTGCTAGGGGTAGCGCTGCCAAGCTTCCTAACCCGGTTTGCAAAAACCACCTGCGCGAACCAACTCTTATGCCTGTATTGGGAAACTTGGTTATCGACATAAGTAATTCCTAGTGCAGTTTAAGTTGCAGTTTTGAAACTTGCAGGCGGGAGAACTATCACAGCATAAGTATGCCCCATCGGTGGGACTTAATCAAGCTAATATCGGCAATAAGAGGAGAACAAGTTCAATTATTAGAGAGAATTAAAAGCGCTTCGTTCGGGCAATAAAGGTGATTGCAAAACAAACTAACCCGAAAATAGCTAAAAATATAGCGAATTCCGTAAAGATAAGCCTGGCTGTTTCCGACCCGAAAAGCTTTGGGGTGGCCAACGAATACAGGGTCATAAAGAACCCAGTAATGGAAACCAGTAGGGCTAAAATCGAGTTCAAAAGCGGTGATTTATTCATGATTTGATTCTACAGGAGTGATTATCCAAGGTCTAGGGGGCTTATTTTACTACTTAAAAGACAATTATTAGATGGATTTTTCTTGTCTAAATGCAATGATCATATTTGTCTGATACCTAAGCATAAGCGTTTTCTGGATCTCTTTCTGGAGATTGTAGCATGCGTATTAAGAGTAAAAAGGCATTCACTCTCATCGAATTATTAGTGGTGATAGCGATCATTGCAATTTTAATTGGTTTATTACTTCCCGCAGTGCAAAAAGTCCGTGAATCCGCTGCCCGCATGAAATGCCAAAATAACATCAAGCAATTTGGCCTGGCTTACATGGGTTATCATGATACCTTCAAAGGCTTTCCACGCAGTTATATTTTAAACACTGCTCATACCGTTGGGGATTGGGGATGGGCACCAAGATTGATGCCCT
>QWPF01000097.1 GCA_003671255.1 Planctomycetota bacterium
AAAGACAATTACCCCCCCCGAGCAAATGCAAGCTTGGCGGACCCAAGCACATTTATTACAGCAATCCATTATTGAATTGATGCCTAAGCTAGAAAACATTGCATCCAAACAAAAGGCACAGGCGGTTGCATTTGAAAAACTTCTGCCTTTGACAAATTCTACTGAAATTGAAACTGCATGGATCAAAGCAGAGGAAATGATAAGCAATTCGGAAAAGCTAGAACTAACAAAAGCCAACAACAAAAAGCAATTGGATGTCTTGGTTGATGAGCAAAGCAATTCGCAATCAGAATTGAAAACGCTTCAAGATAAACAAAAAGCAAACCATCAAACTTGGGCCGGGTTGATGACCAATCTCAAGCTTCCCGCAGAAGCCAGCACCAATAATGCAAGCCAGCATGTGAATGCAATCACCAATATTCATCAGCATCATAAAGAAGCAAAAGATTTTGAAATTCGCATCAGCAAGATGGAAACTGACAATAAAGAAATTTTAGAGAAACTGACAAAGGTGTTAGAAACTCTTTCGATCACGGAAACCCCTACCGAAGCTGCAGATATAAAAAGGTTGCTAGCTACGCTCTCACAAAAGCTTTCGGATGCCAAGCAGGCAGCAGTTTCGCAAAAATCGTTAAAGACTGATTTAGAGCTAGCCCAGGCCGCACTAGATAAAATTAAAGAAGATGCAGCAACTCATAAAACCACACTGAAACCCTTGGGAGACATTTCACTCGAAGACCTTTCCAGCCATTTTGAAGATATGAGAAAAAAAACCAAAGCTACCAAGGATTATGATGATGCACAAAATGCCCTCATTCAAGAAGCATCGGGAGAAGACATCCCCACTTTTGCAAAAAAGTTGGTAAACAAGAATTCAGCCATAATTGCTGGAGAACTAGAAGCGGTAAAATCCGAGTTGGCGCAATGTTCAGAATCCCGTGACAAAGAATTACAGGAGTTTGCCAACGCAAAGGCAAACCTCGAAAGACTTGAGAAACAAGCTGGTTCGCATATCCTAAGTGCGCAAAGGGAATTGCTTAAATCCCAATGTTCAGAACAGGCAAAAGAATTTGCAATGCTGACACTTGCAAAAGCAGTTCTAGAAACCACCATTAAGAATTATCGCAAAACCAATCAAGGCCCATTGCTTATTAAAGCCAACGCTTATTTGAAAACCCTTACCAATAATTCCCTAGTTGCAATCGTCCCTACCGATGCTGATGGTAAGAAATCACTGCAACTGCAACGAGTGGAATCAGAGGAAAAATTCGCCATCAACTTTGAAGCTGGAAATATTGAAGCGGGCGAAGGTTCAACCTTCCTAAGCGATGGTACTGCGGATCAACTATTTTTAGCACTGCGACTTGCTGGTATTGAAAACAACCTGGCAAAACTTGAAGAGCCCCTGCCAGTTATCCTTGATGATATTCTTATCAACTTTGATGATGCTCGTGCGCTATCCACACTGCGATGCCTTGCGGGGTTCTCAAGCAAAACTCAGGTGATATTGTTTACCCATCATCAGCATCTTTTGAAATTAGTCGCAGGTTCCGATTTTGCTGATAAGGTTTTCACACACCAACTAGGTTGATCTAATCGGCAGCAGTTGCTGCGCGGTTTAAGCGATCCCTGATGGCAAGCCATTGGGGGGTATTCGGTGGTAATGCAATGACTATGCGATCCAAACCCATTGCATCTAAATCGTGTAAAGCGGCATAAAGCGCAGAAGCATAGCCCACCGGATTCTCGGGCAAGCAGACTGCATCTTCCATTTTCTGAAAGCCCAACAGGCGCACTTTGAGCCCTTCTTTTTTTAGTTTCTCAAGCATTTCGATGCCTGAGTTTTCTACATTGATTACGGGTGTTTTTGGCGCATAGTGCCTTGCCATCATTCCAGGGGAGGGAAAAGCAGTGCCTTGTAAATGCTGTTGTTGAAACTGATTGATCGGGCCTATTATTTTTTCGATCATCTGAACAGTAACCAACCCCGGCCTAAGAAGCGTGGGTGGATTTGATCGAACATCAAGCACGGTGGATTCAATGCCTCCCGAGGCTGGGCCTGCATCAAGAATCATTTCAATTCTACCTGCGAGATCTTTAAGCACATGGCTTGCAGTCGTAGGAGAAATGGAGCCTGAAATGTTGGCACTGGGTGCAGCAAGTGGCACCCCTGCGATCTCGATTAATTTGCGGGTGACAAACAATTTGGGAATGCGAAGTGCAACGCTTGAAGCGCCTGCAGTAACACAATCAGGCACCATATCTTTTTTATCGAGCACCATAGTAAAAGGGCCTGGCCAAAATGCTTCAGCAAGTTTCTGGGCGCACTCATTCCAGTTCAATACCAGACTTTTTGCCTGTTCCACCGAATGCACATGAACAATAAGAGGGTTGTTGCCCGGCCTACCCTTGGCGGTGTAAATTTTGGCAACTGCAGATGCATTAAAGATATTTGCAGCCAAGCCGTAAACGGTTTCGGTGGGGATTGCAACCAAGCCCCCTTGATTGAGAATCAAGGAGGCTTCACGAAGAACTTCAGTATCTGGATTGTCCGGATCTAATTTAAGAAGCTGAGTGTGCATTCTTTATGGCTTTCAGATGCTGTAATGAAGGCCGGTATCTTTGCTTGCAGGGCCCTTCATGCGAAGGAGTGGTTTTTCGAGAGCGACCACATTGCCCGGGGCAACGCTTTGCGTAAGCCATACATTCGAGCCGATTACCGTGCCCTTGCCAACGATGGTATCGCCCCCAAGAATGGTGGCGTTGGCATAAACAACCACATCATCTTCAAGTGTAGGATGGCGTTTTTTGCCTCGGATAATATTGCCCGAAGAATCTCTAGGAAAGGAAAGTGCGCCTAAGGTAACGCCTTGGTAAAGTTTCACATTAACCCCAATATCGCAGGTCTCGCCAATGACCACACCCGTACCGTGATCAATGAAAAAGCGCGGCCCGATCCGAGCGCCCGGATGAATATCAATTCCTGTTTTGCTATGTGCATATTCAGTCATCATTCTGGGAATGAGAGGAATACCCAGAAGCAATAATTGATGAGCCAGCCTGTAAATGGAAATAGCTTCGATGCCTGGATAGCAGAAAATAATTTCGTGATGGCCCTTGGCAGCGGGATCGCCTTCAAAAGCGGCCTGCACATCATGTTCAAGCACCATGCGAATATCAGGAAGTTTTTTAAGGAAATCGAGGGTGCGTTGTTGCGCTATTGCTTCGAGATCCTGTTTATTGATTTCTGGAGAGGCCTGATTTTCTTGCTCATGGCGTAAGGCCCGGGTGATTTGAATGATTAACTTATCATGCAAGCCATCGATAAGGTCGCCTACATAATATTCAACATTGGCAATGTGAAGGTTCTGCCTGCGGAAATATCCCGGGAAGAGAATATCCAAGAGGTCTAGAAGCATGGCATTGACGGCTTCCCTGCTGGGCAATGGCTTGTGGCCTAAATGACTGGTCATATTGCACTCAGTGTAGGTCGCAACAATAGCCTCGGTAATTTCGGGAAGAATTTCTTTCAAACGGAAATCAGTAGCCATGGGTAACCTCAAATAGCCAAACATCAGTCAAAAAGCATGGTAGGGGGAAAAGTCGACCGGGTCTAGTGCCCCTTCTTTGTAAAATCGGAAGGAATGCAACTTAGATGGAATAAAAGAAAGGGAAGTTTCAAAGTAAAAACCCTTGAAGTAGTCATTTTACTTACTTATTACCCCGCTTCACCAGAGTTCCACTGCTTAAAACGAAAGCAGCCTCGCTTAAAATACGAGCATAGACTGCTTTGGCTACCAGATTCGGCATAGCTATCAATAAAATTAAAATAACATAAGTTCATACATAAAATAGACTTACAACAAAAAATTCATTTTTTATGGGTATGGATTAATAATTGGCCCAGCTTTTGCATTTATGAGTGATGTGCGCTATGGCGGCGCCCCGACCAGAACCAGCTAACCCGCGCTGGCTATTGGAGAGTAGTACAGCGGGTTGGTTGGGCTGGAATAAAGGAACCTTTGTTAGTCCTTCTTGGCCTTCGGGTTGTCAACCATTGGGAGAGGTGGTTGGTAGTCCGGAGGCCTCTTTTATTTGATAATATGTTAATCATTTCTTAAAACTCCATTACAATATAATTAGTTAAAAGATAGGCTTTCAAAACATGAGGTTTGACCGTGGAGCAATCTTCAACACATCGAGCAGAAGAATCTGCCAAGCATGACGCTGGCAAACTGGAATCGCTAAACCGTACAGATCGGTTTGGAAGCCGGTTGAAAAATCAATTAGTATCGTGGTTTGGTTCGCCTTGGGATAGAAGGTTGGCATATGCAGCATTGCAGGTGCCAAAAATCCGCCATTGGGAATCCGAATTCGACAAGCTCACCGATTTTGAAATACTCGAGATATCCAAGAAAATGAAAGGCCGTGCTCGGGGAGGCGAATCCCTCGATATAATGCTCCCCGAAGCTTTTGGCCTCGCTTCCGTTGCTTGTAAACGAATTCTAGGTATGCGCCCATTTGATGTTCAATTAGTTGCTGGTGCAGTCATTCATTGCGGGGCACTTGCAGAACTTGCAACAGGCGAGGGAAAAACACTTGTCGCTAGTCTTCCTGCTTTCTTAAATGGCTTGGCAGGAAAAGGCGTTCATGTTGCTAGCGTTAATGATTATCTTTCTCGTCGCGATGGCGAATGGCTTAAACCCGTATACGCAGCTCTGGGAATGACGACCGGAATTCTGCAACAGCAAATGTCGGATGTGGATCGCCAAAATGCATACAAGTGCGATATCACTTACGCCACTGCAAGTGAATATGGTTTCGATTTTTTACGCGATCGACTGAAAATAGCAGATGGGAAAGGTGCTGAATCTCCCTTCTGGACTCCTTGGCTTGCAGGGGGTGCGGCCTCTGCATCCAACTTTGTCCAACGGGGCCACCACTTCGCCCTAGTTGACGAGGCTGATAACATTTTTATCGATGAAGCCAGAACTCCTTTAATCATCAGCGGGCAAGTCCGACCCGCCACCGCTGAAGAACAAGTGGTTTATCTCTGGGCCGATGAACTGGTGCAAAGAATGGAAGCGGGCCAGCATTTCATCTTTAATCCGCAATTGCAAAAACTCGAACTCACCGCATTGGGCAAGCACCTTGTGCGCTATTCAAACCCGCCCTCGGGGCCCCATGGCGATGCCCTCGATAAGTTGCACGAAGCCATGGAACAAGCCATTCAAGCGCATTATCGCTTCAAATTAAACCAACACTATCTGGTTGATAAAAACAAGATTGTGATTATCGATGAATTTACGGGAAGAAGAATGCCCGATAGGCATTGGCGTGATGGCCTTCATCAAGCGGTGGAAGCCAAGGAAAAAATACCAGTCACTTACAGTGATGAACACGCTGCACAAATCACCTTTCAAAGTTATTTCAGGCTTTACAAAAAGCTTGGCGGGATGACGGGTACTGCGTTGCAAAACCGTTTAGAGATTCGAAGGGTCTATAAAATCTGGGTGGTGTGTGTTCCTACAAACAAACCCATTCTAAGAGAATTATGGCCCGATAAAGTCTACCCTAATGAAGATGCAAAGTTTGACGCCATCGTGGATGAAATCCAAAAGCTGAAAACCGATGGGCGCTCTGTTCTTATCGGAACCAGGAGTGTGGATAAATCGGAAATACTCAGCCAGAAACTTCATGATGCGGGATTGATCCATCAGGTCCTTAACGCCAAGAATCACGAACTCGAGGCAAAGATTATCGAACAAGCAGGCCAACTTGGAAGGATCACGATTGCAACCAACATGGCGGGAAGAGGAACAGATATTAAGCCATGCAAGGAAGTAATCGCTGCAGGGGGGTTGCATGTATTGGGAACAGAAAGGCACGAATCGATTCGAATTGATCGTCAGTTGGCTGGGCGCGCAGGGCGTCAGGGAGATCCAGGGAGTGCGCAATTTTTCTTATCGCTGGATGATGAGTTATTGGAAGGTCTTGGCCAAGGCAGGCAGATGAAACTAAAAAATTTGGGGATCTCGGGGTCTATTCGTGAATGGAACAGATATCTATCGATGTTTAAGTTGGCGCAACATCGGGTGGAAAGAAGACATTATTTATCGCGAGTCGATTTGCTGGTGCATGAAAAGCAAAGGCAGGAAATACTCAAGGATTTGGGCGCAGATCCCTATGTGGATTAAATAAAGAATGGGTTGCAACCGTAACAAGATGTTTAACGACCTTGCTCGCTCTAGGCAGCAACCCGGGGGAAATGCAAACTTAAAATTAAAGAATCAAATTTAAGGAATATGAAGCCTTAGAGATTTAAAGCTTCACTCCTCTATTGTAAATGCGATGCTGATGAAATAAAACGACAAAAATAATAACTTTTTCCAAATTATTTTTCAAACACCCTAAGTTACCTATATTAAAAAAACGCTATTTTAGGTAACTTTACGACTTTCTCTCTCATTGATTGCCTTAAAAGAAGCTAAAACATCGGTTTTTTAAGCAAAATTCCTTTCCCTTTGGCAAATTCTAACTACACATAACTCTTTATTTTTCATTGAAACCAAAGCCGGCCCTAAACAGACTTATTATCTTTTCGACTTCAAAATATGGACTGTTATCCAAAAATATTTACTCGGTTTCACAATCCTTAATCGAAACTTAACAATTACAACCTATCATTTATTTGTGGGTTGCAACCGTAACGAGATGATTACCCTCTAATCTTTCTTGTTTCGCTCTTAACTTGCAACCTAAAGGCATGGCAACATTTAAAATTAAAAAGAACGCTAACCTTTAAGACTTAAAAAAGATTTTGATTTATATGATTTTGGAAACTCTTCCCAATGTACTTCGAATGAGCAAATTGAAGATTTATTTATTTAACTTAGCACTTTCGATATCGACCTGATTTTTAATAAGAGTGGGTTGCAACCGTAACAAGATGTTTAACGACCTTGCTCGCTCTAGGTAGCAACCCGGGGAAATGAGTCCTGTACAGCATTTTGCAATGCCAGACAGAACAAATTATATATACCACTGAAATCGATTAATTCCAAATACTAAATTTAAAAGTTCAGAAAACAGGTCTAATAAAAGATGTAGTAACTTTGATAATTAGACCAATTGAATGTCATGGTCTTCTTGCAATGTTCTAAACCTTCGGCTCCCAACCTGGTTCATATTCTCTAGTCCACATTTTCTTGGCTTCGGGATCGTTCAAAACGGCCCCATTAACGGGATCGCACTTAAGAGTTCGGCCCACGCGCTGCGAAATATTGCCCAAATGGCATAGCAAAGTGCTCTTATGCCCTTCTGGAATAGGAGAGTTCAACTTACCATTCCCACGAACTGCTGAAATAAAGTTGGTAAGGTGTTCAATTTCGCCACCATCGCCAGTCGCCTTCTTGGTTTCTTTCCCTTTAGAATCATAAACAATATAACCGCTACCTTTAATAGCAAGAGTGCCTTTAGAACCAACGAAAAGAATATCTGGCGTATTCCCCTCGGGCAAGCGATTGCAACTAAGACCAAGCCATTGAATATGCTTGCCTTGGTTAAAATTAAATTCAACCATGTGGGTGTCAGGGGTTTCCTGATCGTCTTTGTACATATACCTTCCGCCAGAAGAATGAACGGAAGTGGGAAATTCCACGCCTAGTCCCCATCTGCAGACATCAATCATATGAATGCCGTTATTTCCCAATTCGCCATTACCCCAGTGCCAAAACCAATGCCAGTTGTAATGAAGGTAGTTATCTTTATAAGCTTTGCGCGGAGCAGGGCCCTGCCATAAATCAAAGTCTAGGCCAGCGGGTACGGGCTTTTCAATACCTTTGCCGATGGAAGGCCTGCTATTTAAATACCAAGATTGAGCGAGGTGAGTTTCGCCGATTTCACCTTTATGAATAAGATCGATGGCTTCACGAATTTTAGGCCAAGTGCGCCTTTGATTCCCCATCTGCACAAGTTTGTTGTACTTAGCAGCAGCTTCAACCATTATTTCGCCTTCGCGAGGATTATGGCTGCAGGGTTTTTCTACATAAGTATGCTTACCCGCTTTTACAGCAAGAATAGTAGAAGGGGCGTGCCAGTGGTTGCAAGCTGCACAAACAAAAACATCAATATCTTTATCATCGAGGATTTTTCGGAAGTCCTTATCGATCTTAGGAGCCTTGCCAGAGATTTTCTCGACCTCTCCTGCAGCGTTGGTAGCACGATTAAAATCTGGGTCCGCAATAAACCCAATCTGCACACCCGGGATTTTAGAAAATGATTTTGCAAGTGCAGTGCCCCTGCCTCCTGCACCCATGATACCAATATTTACTTTTTCAGATGGTGCAGCAAAAGCATTCCAAGAAACTACACTTGCGCCTGTAGTAGCGATAAAGCTTCGACGATTCATAATACACCCCTGATTAGAAATGAAGTTTAGATGAACTGATGATCGCAAAGTAGGGAACGGAATTCAAGAGCCAATATTGCCCAAAGCTTTAAGGAATCGAAGGCCATGAACCAATTGTTCAGCTTTGTCATCCCCCTCTTCTTTTTCGGAAATCAAAAAGCCCTGATAGCCAGATTGATCGAGGTAAACCATGAAAGAATTCCAGTCAAAATTACCATGGCCAAGAGGTACTTCGCGTGCAGCTCTGCCCGGCCCATTGCTTTGGAATTCCCTCGCATGAACCAGTTTGATTCGTGAGCCAAGGTCAAGAACCGCTTGCAGGGGATCAAAGCCATTGATCGTTAAACTACCTGGATTTAGAGAGGCTCCCAAAGCGCCTGAATCAATCTGAGAAAGGAAATCTAGCAACACTTTGCCCGATTCCAGCCCTGTTTCCAAAGCAAGAGAAACGCCTATTCGGTCGCCATGTGCGCCTAAATAAGAAAGCGATTCAGTGTAAGTAGCAATGCGTTTATCTTCTTTTTCTTGGGGGATCTGACCTGCATGAAGGGCAAGCACGCTGCAGCCGAGATCAAACCCGAGATCCATTACTTTTTTAAGATGAAGGATGCGCTGTTCCTGATCGAGTGCAACATCGAGCCCGTTGCGTAGCGGGCAAAAGATGGAAGCAAGCTGAAGATTATAAGATCTGAGGAGATAAGAAATTTCTCTGCGCCCAGACTCGGAAAGTTTATCAGGGGAAAGTTCGCCTGTGACATCAAATTGAACACCTTGGGCCCCTGCTTGAGCAGCAAGCAAAAGAGCTTTGCGCAAAGGAACCCCAAAACATTCGAGCTTCACACCAAATTTACAACGGTTCATAAAGTTACCAGTCTGTTTCAAACTCTTCCTCTATTTCAGGAAGTTCAAGAAAATATCGAAGAGGCTTAACCAAAGAGCGAAAAACTTTGCCAGGCAAATCAACGGTTCGCCAACTAGTGCTTCTTAAGCGCATCTGGGCCCTGTAATCAGAAACTAAAACGGCTCGTGCCAAATATCTTTTATCCCTACACTTCCAAAAGTCTTCGGTATTTTCAGGGAGGTTGACTTCATTAGCGATATCGTAAATGAATACCAATAAGCCTTGGAAAGTGGGGCCCGACATCCCCGCCCATCGCTCAAGGCCTTCCACATCATCAATGGTAGACCAGCATTCCCAAACCTTTTTTGGTTTTCCGGTAGGCCCACCAGGAAACTTTCTCCCCTTCACATCGACCACGAATCGTGCACCTGATTCCGCATAAAGGATGAAATCCAAGCTTTTTACGGGTTCGCCTCCAAGGCAGGATCTGCGCTGCTCATCAACAGCAACATAGCAGATCTTGTTATGCTGAAGATACGATTCAAAAGCAGATTCGTAGTGATTGCCACGATCCATAAAACCCTCCTGGGCCGAGGGGTGAAAATTATCAGGGTAAGCCAATCCCCAGCATGGTACGGAGCTGGGAAACAATGATTGCTTCATCGTAATCGGCTTCCTGCCTGGTAGCAAGTTCCTTGATTTTAAACTTCTTGGAAGCAAAGTCGTCTGGGCCTGCAATAAGAGCAAAGCGAAACCCGCGCTTCTCAGCATATTGCAATTGCTGGCCTATCTTTTTAGGTTCAATAAAAACCTCAACGCCTATGCCTGCAGCCCGCAATGTTGCAGCAAGTTTTTCGTAAACCCCGATAGGCGTATCAGCAAAACGAACGATGAAAACCGGGGCACTCGCCTGCACGCCACCCAAGATTTTTAGCTCTTCCATCGCAGCAAGCAGGCGATCCAACCCAAGGGATGCGCCAACGCCAGGCAAAGGCATTTTGGTGTAGAGCCCTGCAAGGTTATCGTAACGGCCGCCCGAACAGATACTGCCGATGCTAGGGAGATCGGAAAGGAAAGTTTCAAAGATGGTTCCGGTGTAGTAATCCAAACCGCGTGCAATGGAAAGATCGATGCGCAATCTTTCATCCGGGACACCTGATTCGCGTGCGACGATAAGCAATTCGCTTAATCTTTTAACTCCCTCTGCAGCTTTGGGATTGTTGCCAAACTTTTGTGAAACAAAGGCGAGTATCTCTTCGTTGCTGCCTTTAAAACCTGCAAGTTCAAGAACCTTCCTACCTTTTTCAGCATCAACGCCATGCAATACCATTTCTTCAACAACAGGCTCGATGCCAATTTTGGGAAGCTTATCAAGAGCGCGAAGTACAGCGACCGATTTATCCGCAAGGCCAAGTTCTTCAAGCAAGCCTGAGAGAATCAAACGATTGTTGACATGAATTTCGAAGCGCTCGAATCCAATCGCAGCAAGGAGGGCATTGATTACAAGGGCAGCTTCGATGTCGGATGAATTCGAGGTGGTGCCAATGGTATCGAAGTCGCACTGCCAGAATTCTCTGTAACGGCCATGTGCCGTATTTTCGCCCCGCCAAACAGGGCCCATATGATAGCGCTTGAAAGGTGTGCCAAGAGTTGGGACATGCTGTGCAGCAAAGCGAGCAAAAGGCACGGTAAGATCGAAGCGTAAAGCAATATCGCGATCGCCATGATCCTTGAAACGATAAATGAGTTTATCAG
>QWPF01000098.1 GCA_003671255.1 Planctomycetota bacterium
GAAATGCTTTCTGTCACTGCAGCATTGGTAGGCCAAGGGCTTGGTGATAGCATTGGTCTTATCACCGATGGCCGTTTTTCAGGTGGCACACACGGTTTAGTTGTAGGCCATGTTTCTCCCGAAGCCTGGGTTGGTGGACCCATTGCATTGATTAACACGGGCGAAACTATCACCATTGATGCGGAAGCTAAGATAGTGAAAGTTCATCTAGACGATGCCGAACTACAAAAGCGGAAGGCTGCATGGAAAACTCCAGCGCCCAGAGAGAAAGCAGGCGTGCTAGCCAAGTATGCAAAGTGCGTAAAATCAGCTTCTGAGGGTGCAGTTACTTATTAATAAAGTAATGGGCAGAGACTATTTCCAGTTATAACGATTAAAACGACCCGGAAATATAGGCACTTTGGCCTTCCCGGGTCTTTTTGTTTCATATCAACATCACTTTTGAGATGATTGACTCTCTTACTTTTCTTAAGGGATGATTCAATGGAACTTTCTTCTTTAATTGTTGCTCTGAATATTATGAGTGCAAATCAAGTTATCGTAGATGGTGTTGTAGGTAGACCTACTCCTGCAATTCTTTTTGCTGATCCACCCGCACCAGACAAAATGATTTTCTATCCCAAAGAAAGCGCCTACAACCATTGGCAATATCTTGCAGTTGATAGACTGGGAAACTTCAGACCCCGCGTAGTTTATTCACCCAATGGTTCTTATTATCTTTACAATGGCATGTCTTACCCGTTCACCGATTCACGGACAGGGAATTTCTCCCCCACGGAGCTAGGGTTCAAATCTTTTTACGCACCTAAGTCGGAAGTAATAGAAGTTATTAAAGAAGAAGTAATAATCGAAGAAAAAAAATAACGGCATCCAACCCCCCGAGGCTAAGCCTCTTTTTTTGGATGCCGCATTGAATTGATAAAACTGATTAGCGGAAGAATCCCATCCAGAAACTGAAGAGTTGAGTTCGATCAGTATCAGCTTTGACAATAGGGAAACCAAAATCCAAGGCAATTGGAGTTGGCCCTAACATCGGAACCACAAACCTTAAACCTGCACCAGCAGAAACTCTGTAATCAGTTATTTTACTGATGTTTGCTTCAACCGTACCGCTATCAATAAACCCGACCATAAATATCTGATCGTTAGCCTTAAGAGGAACCTGATACTCCATGGAATTCAGGAACATGAAGTCACCACCAACCATGTAACCATTTGTATTCGGGCTAACACCTCTGAACTGGAAGCCGCGCATCGATCTAAAACCACCTGCAAAGTATCGTTCATAAACAGGAGTTTCATCCCCTGCCCAAGAGAACTGGGAACGAAGCGCCATCACATGGCGACCGCTACCATCGGCACGCTGATACATGGTGATGAATTTATTCATTTCGACAGAAACCAAGGGGAAGTTATAAGCCCCAAAAGCTTGCTCAAAGGATAAATCAAAGATGCTACCCTCAGTAGCTCGGAGGTAAGAATCTCTGGAATCTCTGGTAACATTAGCTCTTAAACCGAGGAGGAAGTTCTGCCCTTCAACTGAAGTGTAATCCGAAGGCGCTCCAGCAGGTACGCGATAAACCCCAACATCTTCGATTCTCAAACTAGCATTAGCATTCCAGTACTGGTTCAGTTTTCTACCTAAGGTAAACCTGCCACCTGCACGGGTTTCATCATATTCATCAAATCTGCGTGTATAGTAATAACCGCTGGCGCCAAAACTAAACAAAGAATCGAACAAGAATGGTTCGCGGAAACTAGCAGTGTAGCGCTGTAACTGGGTACCAGGCACAGCTTCCAATCGGAATTCCTGACCTGCACCTCTAAAGGCACCGCCACTCATCAAATCATCTAAACTTGTAGGAATTCTGGTAATGTCAAAGTTTCGCTCATTTAGAACGATACTACCATTCATACCCGCATCCGAGTTAACACCCACGCCAAAGAGAAGGCTACCGGTGCTGGCTTCCTGAACCGTTACCAACAAATCTTTGAATTCGGATTCCAGATCTGGATCTAGAACGGTGACGGTTGGACGAACTCCATCAGCAGAAGCTTCAAAAATATTCAATCTAGCAAGATTCTTCTCTGCCAATCTTAAATCAGGATAAGTCAGAACCTGACCTGGGAACAAAGGCACCTGACGAAGAATTACATTTTGCTTTGTTCGTTCATTACCCACCACAAACACTTGCCCAACTCGAGCGGGCGGCCTTTCAAATGCTTCATATTGAATTCTAACCAAGCCGGGAACATCTGGAGAAAACACAGGCACCGGATTTAAGCGCATTTCTCGACCAGAGTAGCCCACATAATCTTCCATCAACTTCTTATCTTCGTTGATTTTGTTTTCGTTAAAATACTCCCCGCCTTTGATTTTGCTCAACTGCTCAATTTGCTCTGCAGGCATGGATTTAAGGTTTACAACCTGGGGCGTACCCTGAACTTGATAACGAATGCCTTCTCTCACATGAAATACAATGTCCACTTCTTTACCATCTGGCGTCCAAACCAATTCTCGCGAAACATGTACATCCAGAAATCCGAACGATTTATAATATTCTTCAAGTTTCACTGCGTCTGCATCTGCCATCGCACTGTTATAGGTGCCGCCAAACAACCCCATGAACTTCTTGGAAGTTTGAATATGGGTTGCAAGCACAGCGCCCCTAACAAATTCCTGACCTTTAAAGTCGACAGACCGGACTTTGACAAGCGGGCCTTCTGTAATATTAAATATCACTTCTTTATCAGCAGAATCGCCACCTTTAAGCAAATCGCAACTCGCAAATGGGCGCCCTTGCTCGTTGTATCTTCGAACAATTGCCTGACATGCAAGTTTGTTGGTGATCGGACTTAAGGGTTTCCCTTTAGATACCAAACTTAATTGACCAAGTTCTTCTTCGTTTAGGTGCTTGGCCCCAAGGTAAGTAACATTTTGTACAACACTGGGAAATTCTTTCACGAGGAAAAAGATGTTGACCTTACCATCAGGAAGACTTTCAATTCTTGGGTCAATATGCGCGAACTGTTTTGTCGCCATTAATTTCCGCACATCATCTTGGATTACATTGGGCTGATATTCCTTACCTGGTTTGGTGGCTAGTTGTGAAGTAATTGCCTGGGTTGCAACAACCCGGTTACCCTGAACAATCACATCTGCAATCATCAACTTGCCTGGAGAAGCAGGTTGTTGCGCCAGAAGATTGCTTAGGGATAAGCAAAGGAACACCGCTGCAAATAGCGGATGGATAAGACTCAGATTATTTCTATATCGTACCAGCATGAACAAACCCTTGAGTGGGTATAAGGTATTTCGCAAGTCGGGGGGTTCAATAAGGTAACTTGAATGAAGTGTCAATATGAATTGAATAAACTCTATCGGCGAAAGAAGTAATCAGCTTTAGGAATAGTTTAAAAAACCTGTTTTTTGGAATTATTTGCAGAGATAGTCACATTTAAAGCCTATATCTCATAAAAATGAGGGTAGTGATTTTTTGAAATATCGTACTGTTGTGACAACTTACACAATTTGAATGGGTTTAAATATGAACAATCGCACTTGCCTTATAACCGGAGCTGGCGGTTTGGTTGGCAGCAGCCTTGCAGAAGCTTGTGTTAAAAGAGGTTACAAAGTTAAAGCCCTGATTCGTTCGGGCTCGGATGGTTCTTTTTTGGAAAAGCTAGGGGTTGAGGTAGTCCGGGGGGATTTACAAGACAAAAGCCTTCCCATTGAAGCAACCCAAGGGGTAGATACGGTATTTCACTGTGCAGCTAAGGTTGGAGACTGGGGCAGTGTTGATTCTTACAGGCAAGTAAATGTAGAAGGCCTTCGAAAACTTCTAGATTCTTTAAATCCCGCCCAGCTCTACAAGTTTGTCCATTTCAGCAGCTTGGGGGTTTACGAAGCTAGGCACCATTACCAAACCGATGAATCCACTCCGCCTCCAGATCAACACTTTGATGGTTACACCCAATCGAAGATGGAATCTGAAAAACTGGCACTTCAGTATCACAAAGATAAAGGCTACCCAATCGTGGTTTTAAGGCCTGGGTTTATCTATGGCCCTAGAGACCGTACTGTTCTACCTAGACTTATGGAAAAACTTAAAACCAAAGAAGTGAAGTACATAGGCAGCAGTAGCTATGCCATGAATAATATTTTTGTGGGCAACCTAGTGCAAGCTGCATTTCTGGCCCTTGATAACCCTAATGCAGTGGGGCAAGTATTCAACCTCACCGATGGCGAAAAAGTAAGTAAAAAACGATTTATCACGACCATCGCCAAGGGCATGAATCTGCCCACGCCCTTTTTCTTACCTGTTCCGCTTTGGCTTGTGAAACTCATTGCAAGCTCTATGGAAAAGAAAGCTTTAAAGCGTGGAGCCCTGGAAGCACCAAAAATCACCAAAGCCAATATAAAGTTCCTAGGCCTAAACCTAGATTTCAGTATCGAAAAAGCAAAACGAATCTTAGGCTATGCCCCTACAAAAACTTTTGACGAGGGAATGGCTGAAACACTGAATTGGTACAAAAACAAATCCTGAAAATCAGGGAAGAATACTCTTTGCGATCATCATCAATAAAGTTAGATTAGGCGAATTAGATTTTTAAAGGAGTTTGCATGAGCCTTCATGGAAAGAAAATTATTGTACTTCTGGAACAACAATATCAGGAAATGGAAGTATGGTACCCCTACTACAGGCTTAAAGAAGCTGGAGCAGAAGTGGTAATGGTTGGCCCAGAAGCAAACCACTCCTACCCCAGCAAACTTGGTTACCCTGCTAAAAGCGAAGTTGCTGCCCGTGATATCAACCCCTCCGATTTTGATGGCATCATAATCCCAGGTGGGTTTGCACCAGATTTCATCCGTAGATCCGAAGCCATGATCAAGTTGGTCAGCGTGATGGCAGAACAAGGCAAAATGATTGCCGCTATTTGCCATGGTCCTTGGGTTTTGTGCTCCACTCAGGCATTGAAGGGCAAGAAAGCCACTTGCTTCTTTGCCATTAAAGATGATGTGATCAATGCTGGGGCAGATTATGTAGATGCAGCAGTAATTAGGGATGGGAATCTAGTTACCAGCAGAAAGCCCGATGACCTGCCTGTTTTCATGACAACCATTTTCGAAGTGTTGACCCAAACCAAGAGTTCAAAAGCCAACACCAAGTAAACTTTGATTATTTCAACCATTATTTTTTAGGAAAGGATAGTTTCATGCCATCACATTTTTATGCTCCTGTTAAAGAAGACAAATTCGCCTTTGGTATTTGGTGCCTGCAGAATAGGGGTCGAGATCCGTTTGGCGATCAAACACGACCCGAGATTTCTGCTTTGGATTGCATCAAAGGCCTTGCGGATCGAAATTGCTACGGTTTTGAATTCCACGACAACGACATCATTCCCTTTGGTGCCTCCGCAGCCCAAAGCGACGCTATTGTTTCAGGCATTAAAAAATGCATGGCGGATAACAACATCAAAGCAACCATGGCAACAACCAACAACTTCTATCACCCCATTTTCAAGGATGGCGCCTTCACCAGCACCGATCCCGCAGTAAGACTTTTCGCAACCCAGAAAGTCATGCGTTGCATCGATATTGCAAATGAACTTGGTTCCGAAATATTTGTCTTCTGGGGCGGTCGTGAAGGGGTTGAAGTTGATGCCAGCAAAGACCCGATCGAAGCGTTCAAATGGTTTAGAGAATCTTTGAACTTCCTTTGCAATTATGTTCGAAGCCAAGGTTACAAGATCAAATTCAGTCTTGAACCAAAACCTAACGAACCCCGTGGCGATTTGTATCTGCCCACCGTAGGAAGTGTTCTTGCGTTTATCAACACTCTTGATCACCCTGATATGTGTGGCATCAATCCTGAGACTGCCCACATCAAGATGGCAGGATTAAACCCTTACCATGAATTTGCCCAAGCCCTTGATGCAGGCAAGTTGTTGGATGTTCATCTTAATGGTCAAAAGCCTTTGCGTTTCGATCAAGACCTTACTTTTGGTAGCGATGATCTTAAAGAAGCATTCTTCACCACAAAGCTTCTTATAGATCATAAGTATGCTGGGACGATCGGATTTGATTGTCACCCTTACCGTACTGAATCCAACCCTTGGGATTTCGTAGATAGAAACCTGCGCACCTATAAAATCATGCAGGAAAAAGTCAAACAGTTCAACGAAAACAAAGAAATCCAAAGCATCCTCAAGGAAGTCCACGGGGCATCCAAAAACTTGCAAGGCTCGCTTTCAAAGTTCACTCCTGAAGCTGCAACCAAGCTTAAAGAAATGACCTTTGACCCCACTGCACTTGCATCAAGAAAACTACCTTATGAAAAGCTCGATCAGTTATTGACCGAACTTATCCTTGGGGTTCTTTAACTAAACAGCTTTTGAAAGTAGGCGTGATATGGCTCCCAATCATTCTCCAAAGTTTCTGGCTATTGCACACGATGCAAAAAAAAATGTCAAAGAAACCACGGTAATTGATGTAAAATCACGCCTCGACAAAGGCGAAAAACTTCTGCTCATCGATGTCCGCGAAGAAAGCGAATTCGCAACGGATCATATCTCTGGCGCTATTCACCTCAGTAAAGGTGTAATCGAAAGAGACATTGAATTAGCGGTACCTGACCTTGCAACTGAAATCATTCTTTATTGTGGTGGTGGTTTCCGCTCTGCGCTTTCCGCAGAAAATCTGGCCAGAATGGGTTACAGCAATGTGATATCCATGGATGGCGGGATCCGAGTATGGCGAGAAAACGGACTCCCACTTACATCCCATTAAAAAGCATAAAAATGATTTCTATCGCTTATCTAGTTGCATCTTTAATTAGAACCTTTGCCGATTTTTTTGCACTGTCTTTTATAATTGCAGCATCTAAAGCGAATTACCATGGGCTAGACTCGACAAGTGTTTTATTGCTCCATCTAGCAATAGGATTCGCCTTTTCTGGGTTTGTTTTTTCGCTTCGCAAAAGCCGTAGCGACATTCTTCTTTCCTCGTTCGGCTCTTTACTATCGTTGGGACTCTTGAGCATTCCTTTATTTACAGGCTTTTTTCCTGACCCAATCTTTCTGGGCTTCGCCATGGGACTTGGGCGAACCTTCTGGAATAACTCACTCCTTCTTGCTACAAAACAAAACAAAACACTTGCTCGAAGCATCGATAATGCGGGAATGCTTTTAACCACACTGCTATTACCTTTTAGCATATTTGCAGCAACAAACATCTTACCAGCGCCAGATCAATCACTATTCCCATTGTTTTCATTCCTATGTATTGCCCAATCTGCTGGGTTGTTTAGTACCGTTGCGTTTTACGTAATTTGCAATCATGAAGCCCCTGCCTGTCTGCCCGAAAACTCAAAGATCTACCCATCTACTTGGAGGGATGATCTTATCCCGCTGATCGCAAGAAGCATGATTTTAGGAATCCTCCTAGCGCTGTTTTATTTATTGCTTATCGAAGCTAATGGATTTGATTTCCTTGGAAGCTTTTCCAGCTCAAAGCATTTAGCTTTAATCACCATCAGTAGTTTTGTTGGAATTCTATTTTTTTATATCATCAATCACCCACTCAGAACCATAGGATCCGCACCTTGGGGCCTACTTTTATCGGGTGCAAGTTTGATGTTTTTTGTTTTATATCCCGAAAACATCATCCTACTTGCAATGTTAACAAGCCTTGGGATTGCAAATGTTTTTGCCTGTTGTAGGCGGGCTTGCCGACCTGAAGATTTGCTTGCAACTCCTCCAGCAATGCTATTGTTCAATTTTGCTCCATGGTTATTTGCAATAAGTTTTGGATGGCTGTTTTACCAACTAAAACTCACACCTATGCTGGCAGGAGTTTTGCTGGTTTTAGCAGGGCTTATCCTCGCTTGGGTCACCCTTAGGGCTTTTTTGGAGCAACTACTTTCCATTGCTTTAATCCTTCCCTACAAAATGTCAACGCATGGCCCAGGTATCGAGCAAATGCCTTACCGTGGCCCAGTCATCATGATTGCAAATCATGCAGCATACCTTGATCCTTTTTTAATCGGGAAAGTTGTAACACGCAGAATCATCCCCATGATGACTAGTGTCTTTTATGACTTGCCTGTTATCTACTGGTTGATGTCAAAAGTAGTAAAAGCGATCCGGGTGGAAGCCGCCACCTTTCGCAGAGAAGCCCCAGAGTTAAATGATGCCATCGAGGCATTGAAACGAGGTGAATCACTTTTGATATTCCCCGAAGCAAGGCTTCGCAAAAAAGATGATCAACTTCTGTTTCCCTTTGGACAGGGAATCTGGCACATACTAAGTCAGCTTCCTGAAACCCCGATTGTTCCAATTTGGGTGGAAGGCCCTTGGGGCAGTTACGCCTCCCATTACAAAGGCCCCCCTTTTGCGAACAAGAAAATGGATTTTCTCAGAGAAATTAAAGTTGTCGCAGGAGAAGCAAGAGTCATACCAAAGGAACTACTTGCAGAGCATAGGCTTACCAGAAAATACCTACAAGAAACAGTATTGGCAAATCGAACAATCCTCGGGCTTGAAAACGCCAGCCCCGAGCAAAATGAAGATCTCGCAAAAGATTGATCAATTTCAAATGTTTTATTTGAAAAACCTTTAAACCTGATTCTAATAGCAATCACTTATTAATCATGGAGTGATTCATGCTTGCAACAAGTTCATTAAAAATAACATTGGTAACTGAAACTTTTCCCCCTGAGATCAATGGGGTATCCTTAACGCTGGAAAAGTTGCACAATTATCTTAATTTATCCGGCCACCATCCCTCTGTAATACGCCCGCGAAGATTTTCTGAACCAAGAAAACCCGAGCTAGTTCAAGGTTTTCCCATTCCCATGTACCCAAAACTTCGTTTTGGCATTGGTAGCCCGCTGAGGCTTTATCAGACAATTAAAAGCAAAATGCCTGACATAATCCACCTTGCGACGGAAGGGCCGCTTGGACTTGCCTGTTTGGGAATCGCAAAATCGCTCCGGATTCCAGTGGTAAGCAGTTTTCATACCAATTTCGATTTATATGCAAACGACTATAAAATGGGATTTTTATCTAGTGGTATTTCGCACTATTTGAGGTGGTTCCATAATCAGACCGAAGCTACATTTGCCCCAAGCAATGCCTGTCTGGAAAGATTACAAGCTCTTGGGTACAAAAACACCAAGATTTGGACACGGGGAGTTGATACCAGTCTGTTCAACCCAATCCAAAAAGATTTGAACTTTAAAAGTAAAATAGGACTTACAGAAACCGACATTCTCTTGCTATATGTGGGTAGACTTGCCCCCGAAAAAAATATTGGTGCACTCCTCGAGACTTTCAAAAAAGCAAGGAGCACTTTAAGCAGGCAAGGTAAGAATCTTTTTCTCGCCCTAGTAGGAACTGGGCCACTCGTAGAGCAGTCGGATCTTGAAAAAACAAATGGGATAATACTTCCTGGGGAACTTCGGGGGAATCATTTGGCACAATGGTATGCAAGTTCCGATATCTTTGTATTTCCTTCCACATCAGAAACTTTTGGTAATGTCATCCTCGAAGCACAAGCAAGCGGATTACCCGTGCTATGCTTGAATTCTCAGGCAATAAAAGAACGGATCACCAACCACCATGATGGAATTCTTGCAGCAAACATTGAAGAATTTGAACGACTTCTCATCGATCTGACCGCTGACAAATCAAAAAGAGATTATCTAGGTAAGAACGCTTTCATAACTGCAAAGTCCCAAAAATGGGATGATATTTTTAACAGGCTTTATCTGGAATACTGCAAGGTCATCGAATCAACCAAAACTAATTTCCCCAACCAAGCCGCTTAACCCACCACCCCACCTCTTTACTGTTTTGCGCCAATCTTAATTGGCTCCTTACTGAGGATGGAAAAATACAACCCATGCTCGCCTTCGCCATTGTTGATCTTAATCAACACAGGGTTGGCGCCCTTTTTCAGCTTCACTGCGACAGAATTTCTTGCAGGTTGAGCAGCAAAATGGTTCTTATCTTTAAACACTTCAACATTATTAACCCATATCTTAATGCAATCATCTGCACCAACAAGAATTGTTGCTTCTTGGTCAATGGGCGAATCAATCACTTGATAAAGGTAGGAGATAATACCATTGCTTTCAGGAGAAAAATGCAAAGCAAGATTCAAATAACCATTGAAAGATGCACGCACTTTAGACCAAGCAACTGGCCCGGACTTACCTTTAAGCTTCTTTTCCAATTCGACCTTGGCTTCTGGTTCACCCATTTTTTCAAAGTTTTCATCTCCAACACCATTATCGAATGGCCCAACAATATGAAACCATTCTGGAGAAAATGCTGCAGTCTGAAGTGTTGCAAGATAATCAACCAAGTCGATCAAATCCTGCTCACTCATACTGTTGATCAAATCGGAAGGCATAAGCGAATTAGGGCCTTTAGCCTTAGATTCAACATCCTTTCGATCGATTTTGTAATCCTTACCATTACCATCGCGGAGAACGATCAATTCTGGAGATTCTTCAACAATCAAGCCAGTAAGAACCTGGCCTTTTTTGGTTTCGATTATCCATGTGAGGTATTGGTCCGCAATAGCCTTATTCGGATTGATAAGGGATTCATAACGGTTTTCCTTAGTTCCTTTTTTACCAATCATAGAAAGATCGAGG
>QWPF01000099.1 GCA_003671255.1 Planctomycetota bacterium
AAAGGGCATCAAAGATCTGCTGAACCAGGTTTATTATTCCCAGCGAGAATCTTACAAAAAACATCAGAAATTCACCAGCAGCATGGCAGATCTTGAGATACCTAAAACCTCTCTAGGTGTTCCTGATATTAAACTTTCAAGCAAAGGTTTCGAAGCAAGCATGAAGATCGGCGACAAATTGTGGGGGATTGATTCGGATAGCTTTCTTTGGAAAAAGGGTAAATAAAAACAGAGGGATCTTCGCTTAGCAAATGCATTCCCTTATATCAACGCATTTAATTGGGAGATCACTTTGCGCACTCCAATTAAGCCGTTAATCCTAGGCAGCCCAACAATCCGCCCTCTCCCCTAGCTTTCAGCGCGGGGTTATCTGTGAGGTTGCTTTCGCACTTTCTAAAACACGACCACCATAAATAACCTTGCCTGCAGTTCCTAGTGTGATGGTGGTGGCCTTATTGCGCAGTTGAATGGATCCACTTTGGCATTGAAAACCAGCTTTACCATCTGGCGATTTACCTTCCTCTTTGGAATTGTTGAGGAAGAGATAATCAGTTCCCGTAGCGGTTTCAATTTGGACACCCGCACCTTTTGCGAACCATGAAACTTTAGGGACTGCTTCGGTCTTAAGTCGAGGGTAAAGAAAGGCAGAAATGGATCCACGACCCTTCAAAGTTGCAACGAGTGCTGTCTGGGGCAATTCAATCGGGCCTTCTTTCTTATCACGCCTGCCCATCCCTTTTTGCACGGTTGCTTCCGTCTTTAGCCCTAGTTTCCCTGCATCAAAGAAATAAACATCAAGATCAACATCATCTTCACCTTCGATGGTTGCACCCTGTGCGTGAAGGGTGATTTTTTTCGCCATCAACCAAAGCCTCCAGATTGCCTCTTCATCGGCGTCATGGTTGTCCCGAATCAAAAACCCCGTTGGCCCCAAGGGATCAGCATCTTTCATGAAAGCAATTTGGCGTTGCCAGGGGCCTTTCTTACCAGAAACATAATCCAACGCCTTACTTGGAGAAAATGTATCGATCACCATGTTAGAATCAGAATTAACAGCGCTTGATGTCAGCATGCTATGCCACTGGGCAGCATGGCGACCGATATAACCAAAGTCATCAGCTAGAAGCTGCCCCTTGCCCCATATCACGATGCTACCCGAATCAAAATCGTAATGGTCATGCTGCGAACCAGCGATAAGGTGGAGATAGGTTTCGCGCTCTGAACCAATGGTATTGCGAAGAACTACACCTGTATTGCGAAACCATTCGCTGCCATATTGAGGTGCTTTCGGCACCACGCCATGAGCTTTTAACATGGCCTTGTAACCCGAGAAGGTTCCGAATGGTCCAAAAAGGCCGATAGGCGGAGAGCCATGTTCATCGCACATCCACTGCATCTGAGAGGCAAAAGCAGGGTCTCGCTCTTTCCAAAGGCCAGCAATAATACCGAACATACTTGTCCCTTCACCCATATAGGTATTGCCGATTGGCGGGTAATGACGAAAACCACCTGTCCGACGATCCCGGGGAGTAGAGATTTTAGCGAGCCATTCGCAAACTTTTCGAATGCGCTCCTCATGGAGGTAATCGCCAAACCCAGCGTTCTTGGCCATCAGGAAAGCCCCGATCATGTGATCCAAAGCAACCATGGCGTAGTGGGGAGTCTCAAGCCAGCCGCCATCTTCATCAGACCAAGAGAAGAGCTGCCTACGCAGTTCGGTAAGTCCACGCTCGGCCCACGCTTTTGCAAGGGGATGCGAGGGAACTAAAGAAGCAAGTGCGGTTTGATACAAGGCCACAGTTGTTGTCATATTGGGATTTGCAGCAAAACCTCGCGAGGGAGACCAATAGTCATCACGATTAACCGCGTAACCGAGAAAAGCTATTTTTGCCAACATCTGCTTTCGCTGCTCTGCGGTAACACCTGGGGCGCCAAGCATGGCATCAGTTAAATTGATGGTGGGCAACAAAAACACACTTTGCATGTGGGGTGCAACTCCCAGCGTTACACGATTATTCTGCTCTAGAAAATCATCCACCACGAGTTGCAGCCATTCGGTATTCTTGGCAAGTATGGCTTTTTCAAGTTGTGGATTCTGAGAGGCGAAATAAGTATTCAAAGGAGAATCAATATTGTATTTGTCAATCGGTTGATCACTGATCCAGCGTTTGACCTCGGCAGGGTCATTTTTCAACTGGGCCCGCAACTTTGGTAGTTCAGACTTCCCAATGAAGAGACGAGGGTAGTTATCGTGATCACCATTCCAATCGAGCACATAATCCTTTACTAAGTCCAAAGGAAAATCACCGTGCTTGATCAGATAGCGTTGAGGTAGCGGAGCAATGCGTAAATTCTTTCCCGTAAGCGGAGCAACAGATTCTTGATACAATGGAGTCCCCAGCATCCATTTGCGTGAACCTCCTCCAAGGGACATCTCTGCAACCAATCCATCTTTATCGTTCGCAATCGGTATCATGAGTGCGGGTTGTTCCGCTTTCCCTTTCCATTCTGGGTCTTTCCATTCGCTTGGCGTTATTGCCGCCATCATCAGCATATCCTTAGCATTGTGCATTGCGAACCAGTTGCCTTGGCGCTCACTCACCCACCAATGAAGCCAAGGTTCAAGTGCAAAAACCCGCCCAGAAGCAATTTTCCATGCATCATACTGACCAAGATTTCCCATCCCCTTACGATAAACGAGATCGGTTGGCTGAAACGCAGGACCAGTTAAGGGCACCTTTATTAATCCGCCACCCGGGGCATCAAACGATTCTTTCACCAGAACAACTGGCTCTCCCCGCAAGATGCGAAAACTAAGAGACCATCTCCCTTGATCTGCGAAAGTAACCTGACAAACAGCCTCGGCAAACACGGGACCCCTTGCAGTTACTTCAACCGAGTATTTAGCAATTTCGGCCCCGCCCGACCGAGTTGATCCTGCTGTCAAGGCATTGGATCGCAATCGAATTCCTGCGATAGGCGCCTCGTTACCTTGCAACTTCTTTCGAATGGCAATACCGATATGTTCATTACCGAGTTGCAAGCGATCTTGGGTCTCTTCCACCTTAATATCAGCAACCAGTGCTTTTTTAGTTTTGTCAAGTTTATAAGCTTGCGTAACCCCGGCAGGCAATGTGACTTGAAAAGCTAGGCGAGGCTGCCCAGTGCCCTCCATAAGCTGACTTGGCAGCACATCATTATTTGCCCCGACAACTTGAGCCCCTTGCTTTACTGCAGCAAACTGTGCAGCATTTAAAGGAAAAGTGACAAGTTCATGGGTCCAATTTCTCCCAAGGTGTTCACGAAGCACAAAGTCTTGCGCCTTTAAAGAGTTATTACACATTAATATGAAAACAATTAACAAAAAATGCAGCTTGATGTGCTTAAATAGGATTCGATTCATCGAACTTACCCCAGGAGATTTTGTCTTGCAGATAAGGAAGTCTGTCATATCGCACAACATAATCAAAACAAAATATTTGTAGCTTTTATCCTTAACTTAAGCCAAAAGGTTGCGCAGGGCCGTAAGTTGTCACCACTTATAAAATTCCCCGTTTGACTTTCTACCTCACAATTGAGTTAACTAAGAGTGACTATGTTATTTTAAATACAAATAAAAACAGAGGGATCTGGATGACCAGACCCCTCTGTTTAGTGGAGGCGCGGGGAATTGAACCCCGGTCCCGAAGCCCTTCCATGCCGGCGTCTACGTGCGTAGCAAACTGATTTGGCAGTCTTACTCTGCCGCGTTCACTCTGGTGGATTCAAATTGCAAAGCCACTTCAAGCTAACCGAGTGTAAAGTCTAGCAGGGATTGCCCTCAGTATCAGCCACTTGCGTGACTTCTAACCCCCGCGATCCAGATTTAACTAGCGCGCTAAAACCTCTCTGGCTAAGCTCTCAGACGCGCGACTGCTATATTATTAAGCAGCCATAGAAAACTGCGGTTCTGCAGTTAAGTTTGATCAGATATTTACGTGGCCATCTGATCAACCACGGCACGCAACCTGCATTTCCGTAAGCCCGGTCGAAACCGGATCGCCCCCGAAAAATACAAATCACCATCTCTTCCTATTATATCTCTCGAATTCCTTCTCGAGATATAGTATTTTTCGTAATAACGGTATTATTATTTCAACTATTCTCTCTTTTTTAGGAAAAATCATGATTTCACTGCCTACTTTCCTCACTTTTGCCTTATTAGCAACACATGTTGAACCCCAAACCATCCCGCTGTGGCAAAATGGTGCACCTGGTGCAATGGGTACCGAAGATAAAGACAAACCCTCGCTCACCCTTTATTTGGCTGCCAAGGAAAAAGCAAACGGTACCGCAGTGGTGGTATGCCCGGGTGGTGGTTATGGTGGATTGGCAATGGGCCATGAAGGAAAAGATATCGCAGAGTTTCTCAATCTTCAGGGCATAGCTGCATTTGTCGTTAAGTATAGACTAGGGCCCAAGTATCGTCACCCTGCACCCTTGATGGATGCACAACGCGCAATACGAACGGTAAGGGCGAATGCAACCAGCTATGGTGTAGATGCAAAGAAGATTGGAATCTGGGGTTTTTCTGCGGGCGGGCACCTTGCATCAACAGCGGGCACCCAGTTTGATGCTGGCAATCCCCAAGCTGCAGATGCCATCGATAAAGCCAGTTGCAGGCCAGATTTTTTGATTCTTTGCTATCCGGTGATTACCTTTGAACCACCATTTGCGCACATGGGGTCACGCAATAATCTTTTGGGCAAAGATGCAGATGCCAAGCTTGTGGAAAGCCTTTGCAATCATACAAGAGTGACAGCGCAAACGCCCCCTACTTTTCTTTTTCACACCGATGAAGATACCGGTGTGCCTCCTGAAAACAGCATCTTGTTCTACCTGGCTTTGAAAAAACACAAAGTTCCTGCAGAGCTTCACATCTACGAAAAAGGCAGACATGGCGTAGGGCTTGCAACAAAGATGGGCGAGACTTCAAGTTGGCCAGACCGGTTGGTTGGCTGGTTAAAAAACAGGGATATGATTCCCGCAAAGTAGCCCTTTTATCTAGAACGAATCGAGAGGATCTTGTATCCCTCTTGACGAACTTCCTTATTAAGAACTAAAATTCGCTAAGTCAAAATAAGGGCTTGGGGTATTTTTGTACCATTTGTATTAAAGCAAAAGGTACGAAGTACTTGGGTTGCTGATTTCAAGGATGAAAGAAGTTTTGTAATGCGAATGGTTTCCATCACCGATGGGCTACAAGTTTGGGCTAATGCCAAGCTGAATTTCTATTTAGAAATATCAGGCAAGCGCTCTGATGGGTTCCATGAATTAAGCACTTTCATGGTACCTGTACAGTTAAATGATGTTTTAGAATTTCGTGAAGATACCACAGGTGCGATCAAACTTTGGTGCGACTCGAAAGATCTATCAACGGGGCCGGACAATTTAATAGTTCGGGCTGCAAGAATGATGCAAGACGAAAGTAAACGCCCTTTGGGGGCAGAAATTCGTTTGTTCAAGCACATTCCATGGCAGGCAGGATTAGGCGGTGGTTCTTCAGATGCAGCTGCCACGCTTTGCGCTTTGAATCATCTTTGGAAGCTAAATCTACCCGAAAAAATCTTAGAAGAGAAAGCCACAAAGCTGGGCAGTGATGTGCCATTTTTCCTTCAAAAGAAGGCAGCATGGTGCATGGGTCGTGGTGAAAAAATCTTGCCTTCACCTTTCGAATGTGATCTAAGTATTTTGATAGTAAAGCCTATTTTCGGTCTCTCCACCGCAAGTGTTTATTCTCGTTTGAAAATTCCCAGCTCTCCAATGGACCAAGCAGAAGCCCCCAAGCATTTTGCTGGTTCGGGAATAAACAAGGTGAATGAGAACTTGTTCAACAGGTTGCAGGAACCTGCGTTCGAATTAGAACCTGGACTTGGTTTATTGTTTGAAGCCTTTAGAAAGGCCGGGGCCCAAAAGCCCTTGTTATGTGGTAGTGGGTCTGCAATTTTTGCGCTTTTTGAACACGATGAACGGGCTCTTGAAGTTGCAAAATCTCTTATTCATGGCACAGCTAGAAACTTTATTGAGCATACTTTTATCACCAGGCAGGCAATATATTCCTGCGACAATTAAGGAGAGTTGTTGTGAAAATCACGGAAGTTCGAATCAAACTCATGGAATCGGGTAACGACAACGAAAAACTTCAGGCCTTCTGCTCCATCACCTTTGACAATGCTTTTGTCATCCGCGACTTGAAAATCATTGAAGGCACCCGGGGCTGGTTTGTGGCTATGCCCAGCAGAAAATTAATGGATCGCTGCCCCAAGTGTTCAGGCAAAAACCAACTCCGTGCCCGTTTCTGCAACCAATGCGGATGCAAACTCGCAGAGTTTAGGGGCATGGGACGCGACTCCAATGGCAAGCAGAAAATGCATGCAGACATTGCACACCCCATCAACCCTGAATGCAGGGAAAACATTCAACAATCTGTCTTAAGTTCTTTCCATGCTGAAGTTGAAAAGTCTAAATTGCCTGGCTATGTTTGCAATTATGAAGACATTGATCATGATTTTGAACCTGCGAGCTACGCTGACGAAAAAACGAGAGAAACTCGAGGCTACCAAACCGGCGACCCAACCTAAAAATCACTCCGATAACTCTTCCCCAAATTCCTATTTTTCCTGCTTTAACAACCTCTTCGAAAAAACTTTTAAGTTCAGTAAATCGTACAGTGTCAGGCACCCCTCATCCTTAATTGATTAGATTTACCTTTGCACCAAGTTGCAAGGAGAGGTTCGGGTAAGGTACTCGAAAAGGGCCCATGGCACTTCTGAGAAAGGGTGTAACAAAAGTGGTCTGGGTCGGGCAATGTTCATGAAGTTTGGGGTGCATCAACTTCATGGCTCTTTCTGCTAAAAGAGAATCATTGTCGCTTTGGATTAGCTTGGCCCTGCTGGGAAATGGCGTACCTGAAAACAACGAACAACAGGATGATCGCCTTCAGAGAATTCTGGCTGGGTTTGGCTTTGGAAAGGCTGGGAACCTTTCTTACAATTCCGATTATGCGCCTGCGAAAGCCCCTTCGCTTGCGAATAATCGGTTTTTTTTACGCAAGTTCCTCTTAATACTTCGCTTTTCCCTTGCCTGTTCTTTCAGAAGATGGAATATTTAAGTAGATAATAATTTGGCCCATAACTAGGTGACAACGATGACAAACTTCACATTAAAAGCTAGTTCCCTCACCCTAATCCTCAGCTTTTTCACCATGCTGGCAATTCCCGCTTCCGCCAAGGCTGAAAGCGAAGAGATTAATTTTAAAACACATGATGGTGTTTCGCTGAAAGGCAAGTTTTACCCTAGCGCAAAGCCCAAAGATGGCGCTTCAATCATCCTTTTACACGACTTCACTTTCCGTAAAGGCGGTGATAGTTCGCAAGATGGTTGGGAAAAATTAGCACTCGACCTCCAAGCTGCAGGCCAAAGTGTTTTAAGTTTTGATTTTCGTGGGCATGGTAAGAGTGTTGGCGTAACTCCTAACTTCTGGCTACAGCTCCACAACAGCGGTTTACCTGGTGCAAAAATGCCAAATAAACCCACCAAAATCAACTTTAGTGAATTCACTGCTGGATATTATCCGAACCTTGTCAATGATATCGCTGCAGCCAAATCCTTCCTGGATATTAAAAATGATGATGGCGAAGCAAACAGTTCAAACATCATTGTCATTGGTGCAGGAGAAGGGGCAACTCTCGGGGCTTTGTGGATGGCAAGCGAATGGCGCAGACTTTCCTGCGAAGTGGTTGAGGTGGTTCAGAATACTGGCATATTAAATCTTAAAGCACCTGGGCCTAAAAGGGTCAATCTAAAAGCAATGCCATCTGTAGACCCTGAAGGTAGTGCGCAACTTGCAGCAATCTGGCTTTCCATCAGTCCAACTATTGCAGGCAAAAATTATTCCACCCAAGTCCCTCTTTGGCTTAAGGATATCACTATGCCCAGGAATAGAAGAGTGCAGATGTTATTTGTAACCGGAGAAGATGACAAAGCCAGAGATGATTTTTCAGTAAAAATGCTTAAAACTGTGAAGCCAACCTTTTCTCGGGAGAAAAAAGCCGGCGAAACAAAACCCAAAGCAGGTGCGAAGTCTGATCAGGACTTCACAGGTGAATTCAAATACAAATCCAAGAGCGTGGGAAGCAAATTATTAGAAGATGCCAACGAGAATATTGTCAAAAACTACATCACTCCCATTACTAAAAAAGGCGACAATAATTTGCGCACCTTTAGCAGGAAAAAGATTGAAGATGCTTCCTTCAGTTGGTTCTTTGGACCCTTGGATAAAACAGGTAATCCCACTATCCCGCCTACTATGATGGGTTTCCCTGCGAAGTTCACCTACGATCAGGATAGAATCCAACCCCTGCCCGTCAGGTTTATGGGCATAGTCAACTAAAGCATTACTTTAAATAAAAGAAGGCTTCCCCGATATTATCTGGGAAGCCTTTTTTGTTTCCAAGCAAACCACCTTAGCTCGCGAATTCCGTACGCACGGTTTCCAACAACTTCTTGGTTGCTCGAATACCATCTGGTTCGCTTAACTTGCTTCCTTCGTATTCAATGCCAACAAAACCATGGTAATTAGCATCCATAACAATCTTCATCATCTTGCGATAATCAGTTTTGGTTTCATTACCCTTTGCATCAAAGTCGTGGGTTTTAGCACTTACGCCCTTGGCATAGGGCATCAGTTCCAACACACCTTTATAGCGGTCGTATTCTTCATCCTTGCTGACGCGGAAATTCCCAAAGTCGGGAAGTGTACCGCAACCAGGATGGCCAACCTTCTTGATGGTCGCTGCAAGCCATGCGCCATTGCTTGATAAACCACCGTGGTTTTCAACAATCACATTGATCTGCATTTTGCCTGCCCATTCGGAAAGCATGCGCAAGCCATCCGAGGCCCGGTTCATCTGCTCTTCGTAGGAACCGCTACTGCCCGCATTCACCCTAATAGAATGGCAACCAAGAGTCTTGGCCCATTCAACCCAGCGGTAATGATTCTCGACAGCGAGTTTGCGTTTCTTTTCATCTGCATCGCCCAACTGGCCTTCGCCATCGCACATGATCAAAACGCTTTTAACATTAAGGTCGTCACACTTTTTGCGGAGTTCTTTGACATACCCATCATCTTTTTTCTTCTCTTTATAAAATTGGTTGACATACTCAACAGCATTGATGCCAAACTCTTCCTTGGATACTTTAGGGAAATCGCCTGCATCCATTTTCTTACCAAAGATCGCTTTATGAAGCGACCATTGTGCAAGAGAGATTTCAAAAAGCACTTTTTTTTGTGAGGCAAACCCTATGCCGGTACCAATGCCTGCCGCAGCAAGGCTAGCAACAAATTCTCTACGATTCATGTTTTTTCCTGTAAAAAGGGGAGATAATTACTCAATCAAACTGAAACGATTATAAAGTAGTAGTAACGGGATGCAACTAATAAAAAACCATGAAAGAACAACCATGAACCTGTCACCATTTGAAGAAAGCTGCATGCTCGAAGCAATTGAAGAGGCAAGAAAAGGGCTCACTGAAGGAGGCATCCCGATTGGTTCGGTAATCGAGTACAAAGGAAAAATCATCGGGCGTGGGCACAATCGCAGGGTACAAAATGGCAGTGCAATCCTGCATGGCGAAATGGATGCCTTGGAAAATGCAGGCCGATTGCCTGCAGGTGTTTATCGCGAATGCACCTTGTACACCACGCTTTCCCCCTGCCCCATGTGCACCGGGGCAATTCTGCTTTATCAAATCCCAAGGGTCATCATCGGGGAAAACAAAACCTTCATGGGGGATGAGAAACTTCTCGAAAGCCGAAATGTTAAAACCATGGTTCTACAGGATCACCGCTGCATCGAAATGATGGAGCAATTCATTCTGGAAAAACCAACACTATGGAACGAAGATATCGGAGTCTGATACTTTCCGGACAACTTACTTTTGCGCTTTTTTCATCATGTCTGCAATTTGAACATTGACGCCATTCTTGCTTTTGCTTTCATGCGCAGCTTCCATGAACGCAAGGATTTCCATGGTCTCATTGGTGCTTACTGGAACTGGGCCGCCCTTGAAAAACTTGGCTATCTCGATCGCTATACCTTCATAACCCATGTATTTATCATTGGTGGGAACAATTCCTTTAACGGGAACGCCATGGCCATATACTCCGGTAACCGAAACGCCTTTTTCCCCAAACACGGTGCCACTGTATTTGATAGCCCCTTTTTTAATCCCTCGATAAGTTGCAACTCTGCCATCCGCCCAGGTGCCGGTAATCGATTCCGCAATCGGGGTTGATGTACAAGATACCGAAACACATCCCGCCCCCATGATGCTGTAAATTGTTTCGATGCTGTGCAAGGCATGCCAGTAAAGTTCTGAATGGTGCGGTACCGTGGGGCAACCACCATACATTTCGCAACCCAGAACATTACCAACCTCGGGGTGATTTTTCATCCCTATAAAGCCTGGGCTGAAACGATGTTGGGAACTCGTCCAGCAAGGGGTTTTGGTTTGTTCAGAAAGGCGGATGATTGAAACTGCATCACTAAAATTGGCAGCAATAGGCCGACCAATGTAAAGTCGTTTCCCA